>DATFRK010000635.1:0-3600 GCA_035263325.1 Pyrinomonadaceae bacterium
GTTTGTAGCCAGTGTGGAAAGTGTAATAAGGAACCCAACGTGCGCCAGTGGCGCAGGTAAGTTCAAGCTCAGCATCGTAGGCCAGCAGCGCGGGCGGTGAATCGGCAGCCGGAGATGCGTTCACAATGTTGCCGCCGAGAGTGCCACGATTCTGAATGGCTAAACCGCCGGTTTCACTGGCTGCCTGCAAGAGCATGGGAAACTCCTGACCCAGAACGTCGTAACTTTGTACTTCCGTGTAAGTTGTCAGAGCGCCGAGAGTGACGTGACTGTCGTTGATGTTAACGCCGCGCAGTTCGGCGAGGTTCCAGATATCGATGTAGTCGCGATGTGGTAAGTTCCCCGATTCGAGCAACACCATCAAATCGGTGCCGCCCGCGAAAGGCTTCCAGATGTCCGGCTCGCGTTGCAGCAAGGCCAGTGCAGCCGCCAGGGAATTGGGGCTAACGATTTGATAATCCGGAATGTATGCTCTCACTTCTTACACGCCTGTACGACAGATTCGAAGATTTTCATGTAGCCGGTACAGCGACAAAGGTTGCCAGCGAGGCCGTTGCGAATGTCTGCCTCGGTCGGGTTCGGCTTCCGCTCGAGCAAATTCACCGCGGCGATCACCATTCCTGGAGTACAGATCCCACACTGCGCGCCACCATGGTCGATAAAGGCTTGCTGTACGGCGTGGAGATCCTGCTCCCTGGCGATGCCTTCGATCGTCGTAATCTCCGCGCCGTTGACTTGAGCGATTGGAATAAGACAGCTGTTTACGATCTGGCCATCGATCAAGACCGTGCAGGCGCCACACTCGCCTTCGCCACATCCTTCTTTCGTTCCGGTTAGTTTTAGATCCTCGCGCAACACGTCGAGCAGGCGAGCCATCGGGAAAACAGTAACCCGTCTCACATCGCCGTTTACTTGCAATTGAATCTCGCGCGTGTTTGGCATCTTTACTTAGCGAAGCCCTCCAGCAACATTTCCGGCATCAATGGAACCCGGGTAAAGCTAACGCCGGTAGCCTGCTCGATTGCGTTCAAGATCGCCGGTGCTGCCCCGTCCATCGGTAACTCGCCGATTCCCTTAGCGCCGCCTGGACCATACGCATAAGGGTTCTCTTCGAAATAGACGCGGATCGGAGGAATGTCGGCCGGCGTGGGAATGATGTAGTTGGTCATTTGATTATTCACCATGCGCCCGTTCTGCCACACGACGTTCTCAAAGAGAGTGAAGCCGATCGCCTGCGCCACGCCGCCTTCGATTTGACCACTGGCAAGGGTGGGATTGATTACTCGCCCGACTTCCTGCAAGGCAACAAAATCATTGATATGAGCTTCGTAAGTGAGCTCGTCGAAACTTACTTCCGCGACATACACGGCCCAGGCGAAAGCTCCGTACGCATCACCCTGGTACTTGTCATCATCCCAAAATACGTTTGGTGGTGGTTGATAAGTACTCGAAGATTTCAGTGGGCCAAACTTCGCGATGTGTTCGCTACAAGCGCGTTGGAAATCCGCAGACGAGTAATTCTGTGGTAGCGAACCACTGCCGATCAACGTCTGCTTCAGACCTAGCACAGCTGACTCGACCAATTTGCCCACAACCATCGAAGTGCGTGAAGCGACCGTAGGACCGCTATTCGGCACGTTGGCTGTATCGGGTTGCACGACTTCTATCAGGTTGTAGTCGACGCCCAGTGCCTCGCTGGCGATCTGCGAGAAGATCGTGTTAGTGCCCTGACCTATCTCAGTGCTGGCAGCGAGTATCTTTACGCGTCCTTCCGCGGTTGCTTCGGCGCCCACCACCGATTGCAAGTAGACTTCTCCTGAACCAGTAAAACCCGCGCCGTGCATAAACGAGGCGAAGCCTATGCCCTTCTTGATTCTGCTCACTGAATTTGCGTTCTCTGCGGCGAAGCGTTGCCGCTTGACGTGGTAATCGCTGAGGTCAAGCGCGCGGGTCAGCAACTGATCCATGTCGACGCGTTCGTGAATGATCTGACTGGTTGCCGTTGTCTCGCCCTCGTGAATAAAGTTGCGCCGGCGAAACTCTTCCGGTGACAAGCCGGCCGCCTGGGCCACCTTATCCATATGTCGTTCCAAGGCGAAGATACTTTGCGGAGCGCCGAAGCCTCTAAAGGCTCCTTGAGGAGGAAGATTTGTTGCTACTGCGCGACTGCTAATCCGCACGTTAGGACAGTAATAAGGACCAGCGGCGTGGATCGTCCCGCGGGAAAGAACAACCGGCGACAGGGTGCAATACGCGCCGCCATCGATTACAAAATCGATCTCTTGCGCCAGTAGCTTGCCCTCTTTGTCGATCGCGGTCTTGTGTCGCGTGCGCGAAGGATGACGCTTCGTGGTTGCCACCATATCCTCAGCGCGGTCGTAGATCATCTTCACCGGTTTGCCGGATTTCCAGGCTAGCAATGCTGCGTGCCCGGCTATCATCGAGGGATACTCTTCTTTGCCGCCAAAACCGCCGCCTGTTTCCGTCTGGATCACGCGAATCTTGTCTGCCGGAAAGTTGAACAACTTCACCAGCGCCTTGTGGATGTAATAAGGGCACTGCATTGAGCCCCAGACGGTGACGCCATCCTTCTCGTTGGCAACCGCGATTGCCCCATTGTTCTCGATATAGAGTTGTTCCTGAGCCCCGGTTTCATATTCGCCTTCAACAATGATGTCTGCCCTGGCCCAGGCAGTATCGACGTTACCTTTATCGACGAGGAATTTCTTGAAGACATTGTCTTCGCCCCAGATAATCTGCTTCTGGTCCAACGACTCTTCCAGGGAAAACACTGCCGGCAGCTGTTCGATCTCAATCTTCACCTGCCGTCGGGCTTCTTCGACTAGATACTTATCATGGTGCGCGAGCAGGACAACGGGTTCCTCGGGATGGTTCACCACTCGGTCAGCAAGGTAGGGTTGATCGTTAAGGATCAGGGCCACGTAGTTGTAGCCAGGAATATCTTTGGCGGTGATGATGGTGAATTCATCCCACGGAATACTGGTAGCAAATGAGATCTGTTTAATGTGGCCACGCGCGACCGGGCTGCGAACAGTAACACCGTGAAGCATGCCGGGAAAGGTGAGATCGTCGACATACAGGGCCTGACCAGTGACCTTCTTGCGGCCTTCTTTGCGAGGGATGGCTTTGCCAAGGGGATGAGCTGACATCTGGAGATCTACTTTACAACTGACACCCGCGGGTAAAGCAAGAGGAAATCATTGCCGATTAGCGATTGCCAATTGCCGACTCTCCCATTCAGGCAAATTGAATCAAATTTGGCAATCGGCAACGTCTTGTCGTTACCAAAACTTCGAGTGTTCTAGTAAGAGCAACCCAACTGCGACAAGTGCTAACACGAACATCAGGGGGTGAATTTCACGTCGGCGCCCGACCAATACATAGAGTGCAACATGCGAAATGAAGCCCCAAAGAATTCCCTGGGTGATGGAAAAAGTTAGGGGGATGAGAATGATTGTTAAAAAGGCTGGTAGTCCTTCCTCAAGTTGGCCAAAACGAATTTGGCCCACACTCTTAAACATCGACGCGCCCACCAGGATCAGCACTGGAGCAGTTGCATAGGGTGGAACCATGCCCGCC
>DATFRK010000636.1:0-12646 GCA_035263325.1 Pyrinomonadaceae bacterium
CGCCGACGCCAACGCCGACGCCAACGCCAACGCCAACGCCAACGCCAACGCCAACGCCAACGCCAACGCCAACGCCGACACCGACACCGACGCCAACGCCAACGCCAACGCCAACGCCGACACCAACACCAACACCAACGCCGACACCGACGCCAACGCCGACGCCTGGTGGTCCAAATACTCCTCCGGCGATTGGTCTCACGGCACCGAGTTCAGGAGCGAATTTCGTACCTGGATCGAATATTCAAATCACGGCAATTGCGAGCGATCCGGGTGGCAGTATCAGCAAGGTTGAGTTCTTTAGAAATGGTACGCTGGTTGGCACTGACACGGGGACTCCATACGTCTTCATGTGGAACAATGCGGTCCGTGGTAACTACACTGTTACTGCGCGAGCCACAGACAACCAGGGCGCCAGCGCGACCTCTGCGGCGATCGCAGTATCGGTCAAGAACTCGCCGGCCAGTACGGGAAGGGCCAAGGGCCATGTTGATAGCCTCATCAACAGCATAGGATCTTTCACCGGTGGTTTGGGAACTTCTATCGTTTCCTTTACCGGAACCGCTGGCGTCAGTGCCTCCGCAACGCTTACGCCTTCCGACCTGGTTTCTTTGGCCCAGGATATTCAAGACGCCTACACCGATTTTCAGGCGGAGATGAGCCTTTATGGCAATGCCAGCTTAATCGACAATCAAATGCAGGCGGCTCTCTATTTCACCGCCTCAGACTTTGCCTTGCTGTCGACCGCAGGTCTCACCACCAACGTCAGGAACCACTTATTGCGCGTGGCCGCTCATCTGGCCATGGCCCAGGACCTCATGTTGCTGGGTAACATCTCGGCGGCCAGCCTGGCCCAAGCGCAGGCTGCAAATGCGAGGGCGAACGTCACAATTGGACCAGCAACGACTGGTTACGGAGTGATGGCCGCTTCTTCAGTTGCTCAAGGAAGCCTGGCTACGGTAGTGGGTGACAGCAATAGCTCGCCCCTGGCGCCGCAGGCGGCATTTGCCACCCTCGGCGGCGATGGCAGTGCTCCTTATGAACTGGCGACGATGAGTGCAACTCTCGGCGGGGTCGGAGTACAGATTTTATATGCCTCACCGTCACGCGTGCTTTTCGTAATTCCGGTCAATGCGCCGCTCGGAGCCAATGACCTGATTATTACGTCGCAAGATGGTTTCGTCTCGCACGGCATCGTAACGATCGCCAACACCAATTCGCGGGTCATGACCACGGCTGACGACGATAGTGGGGCGGCGGTCGCGGTAAACGCCAGCACGCGCAAGTCAGGTAGTTTCCAGGTTACGACTCCGGAAAACTTCGGCTCCGACAAGCGAACAAGGTTGATGATTTTTGCTTCCGGCATCACTGGCTCGGCTGCGAATGTGGACCCAAACAACGACATCAACGTGGGCGGCGTAATGCGACCGAACCTGGCTGAGTCGGTGCAGGTTGAAGCGCGCAAGAGCAATGGCCAAATCTTCATGTTGCCGGTTGAATACGCGGGACGTGAAGGAACTCTACCAGGGGTGGACCAGGTCAACATTATTCTCGTCTCCGGACTGCAAGGAGCCGGTACAGTTCGATTAACGTTGATCATAAACGGCCAACGAAGTAATGGTCCAACTGTGGTGATCAATTAAGAAACTACTCACACTGTGGTCAGAGCGAAGGGTGACTCTCAATGGGAGTCACCCTTTTGCGTTAGTCCTTTTGGTCTTTGAGCTTGGAGCTTTGTACTTTGTGCTTTGTTCGTTGGTCGTCGAGGTCTTGGTTCTCCCGCGTTAACGAACTACAAACCAAGCACAAAGTACAAAGCTCCAAGCTCAGGCCCAAAGGCCTAAACCCTCGCCCACATTTCTGGAAGTCGACCTCCGTTAGACATTTGTTACCTCTGTACTTGACGTGATCAATTGCCAGTCGGACGCCCTTTGAGGTAAACTCCTCCCGCTTTTTCAAGGGGTTAACAGGAAGTAGCTGTTTCCGCAGGGGAAATTGCCCTTTTCTTGCGAAAACATTCAAGGAATTTGGAAAATGAGTGTCCCGGCCACTAAGAGTGTCTGGCGAGTTCTCGCCGTCATCTCTGTCGTATTCTTTGCCTACGCCACCGTTCTGCCCAAGCTGGCACGCAACTGGTGGGTAGACGAAAACTACTCCCACGGACTCCTAATTCCCTTCATTATCGGGGCAATTCTCTGGCTCCAGCGCGACAACTTAAGAAAGATTGAAACCAGACCAGCGCCATTTTGGGGGGCGTCGGCAATTATTCTGGCACTGGTTATGTTGTGGTCAGGGGTGGCCGGCGCAGAGTTGTATACCCAGCGCATTTCGCTGGTGCTGCTCCTGGCGGGCATCGTCATCTACTTCTGGGGTGGTCGCCTGCTCAAACACTTGCTGGTCCCAGGGCTTTTGTTGCTGCTGGCCATTCCTATTCCCGCAATTATCTTTAACAAGATTGCCTTTCCGCTACAGCTGTTCGCATCTCGCTGCGCTGTCTGGTCGATGAGCGTTCTTGGCATACCAGTTCTGCGTCAAGGAAACGTCATTGAACTGAAGCCACTCAACGCTCTCGAAACGAAAAAACTGGAAGTAGTGGAGGCCTGTAGTGGCATTCGTTCGTTGATGACACTGCTGACGTTGGCTGTCGTTTTCAGCTATTTCAGTTATCCACGCGAAAACGATTCGAACCAGGATCAAGGACCTTCTGGTTGGCTAAGGAGTTACGGCTTTTGGCGTTCCGTGATTTTAGTGCTGTCAGCCATTCCGATTGCCATCCTGACAAACGCTCTGCGCGTCAGTGGCACCGGCGTCTTGTCACACTATTACGGAACCAAGATCGCTGACGGCTTCTTTCATACGTTTTCCGGCTGGGTCATCTACATCGTCGCTTTTCTAATGCTGTTCGGGGTCGGTTGGATACTCGACCGTTTCCGCCCGCGTGCCGTCGAAGCGACCAATAACGAACGAAAGAGCCAGGCCAGTGTGCGCGAAACGGCTGCCGCAAGGTCATCCGTAATTTCAAGCGGGGGAGCGGATTGATGAAAAGTTCCTTCCGGTTTCTATTGTTGTTGGCTCTGATCTTAGGCGGCGGCATCCTTGTAAATGCCTGGTCCTTTCTGGGTGAAGCCAGGATCGCCCGCAAAGAGTTGAAGGAATTTCCCACCCAGATTGGTGGCTGGCAACGTACAGGAAGCGACGCCCGCCTGGACGCCGAGACGATGAAAGTGCTGGGGGCCAGCGACTATCTACTGCGCGACTATCGTCGCACAGATGGGCAGGTGGGAAATTTCTACGTTGGTTATTATGCGAGCCAGCGAGATGGCGTGTCGTATCACAGCCCTTTGAATTGCTTGCCCGGGTCCGGCTGGACCTTGAGTCAACCAGATCTCGTTGCTATTCCCATGCCGGATGGGAAATCTTTTGCCGCCAACAAGTACGTGATTCAAAACGGAGATACTAAGAGTTTGATGATCTACTGGTACCAGGGTCGTGGACGAACCGTGGCCAGTGAGTACTGGGGCAAGATTTATACAGTTATTGATAGTGTGCGTCTGCGCCGGTCGGATGGGGCGATGGTCCGGGTCACCGTGCCAATTCTTCGCTCCGAAGCAACTGCGCAACAATCGGCCATAGATTTGGCCACCAATGCCACGAAGACGTTATCTGAGTTTGTACCTGATTGAGTTTTGTTCGTGTGTGATGGACCAGGTTTTTTACTCACCTGAGTCTGGAGGATTACGGAAACTGGCCCAGATTGGCCGTATTTTTCAACGTGTAAGGTTTAGCGAGCATTACGAGGCAATTGCCCGTCGCGGATGCCTGGCAAAACCAAACGCATAAGACGACTTCGTTGCCCTTGAGGTAACGAACAACGGAGCTACAGTTAATGAATATCGAGTGCCGAGGTTACGTTCGTTTTGCCATCCTTTTGTCTGTTCTATTAGCCGCCGTCTTTTCTCTCAGCGGTTGCACTAATCCCGAAAAAGCTAAGGCTGAGCACCTGGCCAAGGGCGATGCCTACTTAAAAGACTCCAAATTCCAGGAAGCGTCACTCGAATACCGGAACGCCATCCAGATCGATGGGAAGCTGGCCGCGGCGCATTGGGGGCTGGCCCGCGCATACGAAGGCCTGCAACGCTTTCCGGAGATGATTGATGAGTTAAAGAAAACCGTTGACCTCGATGGCAATAACCTCGAAGCCAGAATCAAACTCGGTAACTACTACCTGGCAGCCGGCAAAGGAAAACCCGAAATCATTGCCGAGGCTGACAGGCTGGCCAAGGAAATCTTACAGAAAGACCCGAACAACATTGAGGGTCACATTCTGATGGGCAGTGTGCTCTTTGCCCAGGAGCAAAAGGACAAAGCTGTTGCGGAGCTCAATCGGGCAATTGAGTTAGACCCCAAACGGATCGAGTCGTATCTCAGCCTGGCCCGTTTTTACATCGTTACCCAGGAGCTAGCGAAAGCCGAAGAGCTCTTCAAGAAAGCCATTTCAATTGATGGCAACTCGGCCCTCGCGCACACGGAGTACGGAAAATTTTTGGTGGCTGCGAACCGGCCCACAGAGGCAGAAGCCGAGTTAAAGAAGGGCGTCGAAGTAGCGCCAACCGATCGCCAGGCGAGATTTGTGCTGGCGAGTTTCTACCTCGTCAATAAGCAACTGGACAAGGCCGAGGAGTCGTTCAAGGCGCTAGCCGCGCTCGATAACGAAAAACCCGAGGGTAGGCTGGTGTTGGCGGATTTCTATTCATCCATTAATCGGCTGGACGACGCGCTGAAAATCTACCAGGACGTGCTTGCCAAGTCGCCCGACTATCAGCCCGGTAAATACCGGCTCGCCGAAATCATGTTAATGAAAGGCGACATTCAAGGCGCCAGTGCCCAGGCTGAGGAGTTACTGAAGAAGGACCAACACGATCGCCAGGCACTTTTGCTGCGGGCACGGATACGTGCCTCAAGTGGCCAGCCCGATGGTCTTAAGGCCGCGATCGAAGATTTGAAAGAGGTTTTGCGACAGGAACCCAACTCGCGTCCAGGACTCTATTTCATGGCCCAGGCCAATTTCACCCTGGGGCTGATTGACCAGGCGCGAGCCTTTGCTTCCGATCTTGAACGCAACTATCCGGACTATCTGCCGGCCAAGCTGCTAAAGGTCCAACTCGGCCTGGCCTCCGGAGACCCGAAATCAACCGTGACCCTGGCTGGTGATTTGCTCGATCGAGTTAACAAGACTGCCCCGGATCGCGATAGTTCGCCGCAACTGCTGGCGGAGCTCAGATCTAAAACCTACCTGGCGCGAGGTACTGCTTACCTGCAATTGAATGACACCGCTAATGCGCGCAAGGATTTTGAGGCCAGCCGCGACGCTACGCCCAACAATCCCGAGATCTACAACAACCTTGCTTTGCTCTCTCTCAATGAGAACAAGAAGGATGAAGCGATCGGGCTCTTTGAAAATGCCCTCAAGCTTGATTCCACGAACTTCAACGCTTTGAACGGAGTCTTGACTCTCTACACGAGGACCAATGAATTCGACAAAGCTCATGCGCGAATCGATCAGGCTTTGACTGCGAATCCCAACAAGGCGCCACTTCATTACCTGAAGGCGCAGGTCTACGGTTTTCAACACGACGGGAGTGGAGCGGAACGGGAGCTACGAAAGGCCATCGAGCTTGATCCGAATTATTTGGCGGCCTATTCAGCCCTGGGCGCACTGTTCATAAACTCCAAACAGGAAGATCGCGCGATCGCTGAGTACAAGAAGATTCTGGAGATCTCACCCGATAGTGCATCGGCATATACCATCATCGGTATGCTCGAAGATGCCCGCAAGAACTACGACGCAGCCATCGAAAATTATAAAAAGGCCCTGGAAAAGGATGCGAATTCTAACATTGCTGCCAATAACCTGGCCTGGATCTATGCGGTCTACGGCAAAGGAAATCTCGACGAGGCCCTGAGATTGGCCCAGGGAATAGTGCAGAAGAATCCGAACGTCGCCGGTTTTGCTGATACGCTCGGGTGGGTTTACTACAAGAAGGGTCTTTACGCAGCTGCCGTGGACCAACTGCAAAAAGCTGTCTCGGTCGACGAAACGCTGGCAAAGACCAGCAACGGCAATCCCAGCGCCAACTATCACTACCACCTGGGAATGGCGCTGAAAGCTAAGGGCGACACGGAAGGCTCAAAGCGTGAACTACAAGCAGCTTTAAAACTGGCGGAGAAAGCGCCCTTCACGGACATTGAAGAAGCCCGTAAGACCTTGTCGACTTTGTAACGTTGTTTGCCGGTCAAGATTCGCGAGAGAGAGAAAATTGGAGCTTAGTTATGAGTACTGAATTTCGCCAACGAACCCCAAGTGAATATTTGAAGATAGTTCTGCGACGCAAGTGGCTGATCATCCTGCCGATGATTGCGGTTGCTTCCGCGGTGGCGTTGGTTGTTTACCGGTTACCCGACGTCTACCAGTCAGTGACCTTGATCGTGGTAAAGCCTTCGACTTTGCCGACCACCGTCGTGCCGGCACTCCCGGAAGACCTTTTGACGCGACAGTTGACGAGCATCGCCCAGGTGGTGACCAGCCGCAGCTCTTTGGAGCCGTTGGTGCTGAAGTATGACCTGTATAAGAGTGAGCGACTGCGCGGTGAACCAATGGAATCGATCATTGATTTGCTGCGGAAGGACATCAAGGTGGAGCCAGCCACTAACCGCAATGATATTTCGAATGGCTTCAACATCACTGTCTCCGGCCGCGATCCGAAAACTACCCAGGCAGTCACCGCTGAACTAGCCGGCAAATACGTCAGTGAACAGACGAAGAACCAGGTGGCCTCAGCGATTTCTTCGAAGCAGTTCTTTGATCAGCAGGTCAAACAGTCCAAGGACGAACTGGATAACATCGATAAGCGACGGCTCGAGGTTATGCAACAAAACGTCGGCAGCCTACCCACGCAAGGGGCGGCGCTGGTCGGTCAGCTGGCTGGACTGCGCGAGGAGCAGAAGGCTTTGATTGCTGAAGTGGGTCGCCTGCAGGATAGGCGTTCCGCGTTGTCGGGTCAGGTCTCGCTGCTTAAGAAAACCACTGAACAGACAATAGCGGATCTGTCGGAGACAACTACGGATCCACGAACCACGCAAGCCTGGGCGCAGCTGCTGCTTCGTAAAAACACGTTGGAGGGAGAATTAACTCGTCTGAAGCAGGAGTTTAAAGAAAAGCATCCAGATGTCATTGCTAAGCAAAAAGAGATTGATGCGGTGAAGCAGGATATGGACCAAATGATCAGTGATTGGAAGGACAAGATCGCTGAGAAGCAGAAGAAACTGGAGGGCCGTCCTGACCTGACCATTGGTGGTACCGAAGCCGAGATCAAATTAACTGAAGGCGAGATCACGCGTAAGCAGAAGATGCTGGACGAGAATGAAAAGCAGATTTCCGACATCATGGGCCGCCTCAATAGCGTTCCCGGAACCGAGGTCGCCCTCGGCACCCTGGATCGTGAGTATCAAACCAAGAAGGCCGCTTACGATCAGTTGTTACAGCAACAGCAGAAAATTTCTATCAATGCTGATGCCGCGACCCAGCAACAAGGTGAGGGTATTGAAGTGATTGACCCGGCCAACCTGCCGGCCAAACCGGTAGCCCCGAAACGGTTGTTGCTTTCGGGTGTGGGATTGATTTTTGGACTTGGCCTGGGATTTTTTCTCACGGCCCTATTCGAAGTACCCCGGCTGCTGACTATTCAAAGCAGCGAAGATGCGCGGCACTATACTGATCTACCGGTACTTATTTCGATTCCTGAGTTGCTCACGCCACAGGAAGCTCGTTCACGTCCGCGCCGGCGCAAACTTTTGTTAGCGGCTGGTGTGACTGCGACGGTGATCGCAATTCCTGTGCTCGCTTTGGCCTTGAAGGCTACGCACCTGATCGAGCTGTTGACGATCTCGTCGGGTCGCCCCTCGTAGTTGAGCTTGAGGGTGTTTCCGTCAAATGGAGGTTTATAGAAAGTGTACGCAGAATTTTACGGGCTAAAAGAGTTACCCTTCGCGCTGACCCCCGATCCGCGCTTCATCTACTTCACTCCTTCCCATACGGAGGTGATGGCAAACCTCCACTATGGAATTGAGAGTGGAAAGGGACTGGTGGTCGTGACCGGCGAAGTAGGGACCGGCAAAACAACCATCCTGCGCTGGATGATGCAGCGTTTGGACCGTACGGTTTTGGTCGCCTACATTTTCAATCCGCGCTTGTCAGTGGCTGAGTTCTATCAACACGTTGCGACGCTGCTTGATGTGCAAAAGTGGGAGACGAAATCCGAGTTGCTGCTCGAGTTGGGCCGCGCCCTGGAGTCGCGTCACTCGCGCGGATTGCGCACGGTTTTGATCATCGACGAAGCCCAGGGCTTATCACCACACGTGCTGGAAGAGATTCGCTTGCTGTCGAACTTTGAGTCGGACACGGCGAAACAGCTGCAGATCGTTTTGACGGGACAACCGGAATTGCGCGAGGTGCTCAACAACCCCGATCTGCGCCAACTTAAACAAAGGATCGCCCTGCGCTGTGTTATCAAACCGTTGCCTAACGTCGAGGAGACAGATCGCTATATCACCTCGCGGCTATTGGTTGCGGGTGCGGAGCGGACGGACATTTTTTCGCCCGGTGCAATCGACTACATCTTTCGTTGTTCCGATGGCATTCCGCGCAACATAAATAATCTCTGCGACAACGCTTTACTGGCAGCCTACGCAGCCGGGGAAACGGTGGTGGGCCGTTCAGTTATCGAGGACATTGCGGAAACGTTTGATATGTTGCCGCGTTCAGATCGTGGTCTGCCTTCAAATGAAGAGCGAGAAGCGCCGGCAAGAATCTTCTCTTCATCTGGGAGGGCCGAGTTATGGGCCGCCGGTAACGGACCAGCCGAAGGAGAAACAGAACCAGCGGTTTCTCCCGTCCCCGCGGAGTAACGCAAGCAAGCAAGCTTATTGAGATTGGCTTAATCAGTTTTTAAGAGGTGACTAATGGGAAGAGTTTTTGATGCGCTACGACGAGCAAGTGCCGATAAGGGTGCTCCTCGCAAGCGACCACAGTCCAGTTCACAGCACCGTAACGGCACGCCTGGTATGGCCGGTTTGCCGTCATCGCGGCAGATTGAGGAGCAGTTGTTCTCCGGCTCTTCGATTTTGTCTCTGCCGAACGATGAGGTGCGAAGTTCAGCGTCCACTGCGCACACTGAGGATGTACCCGACGGGTTGGCACTCCCCGGCGGAATAGCTTCCGGTGATGCTGGGGCAACTTTGGGCGCTGCCGGGGCGGCGCGCACGGGAGGTTTCGTCTCTTACGACGTAGCTCCCGCGCGCGTCGAACCTCACTTGGTCGCTATCACACAACCACGCTCCGCCTATTGCGAACAGTTTCGCTCGCTACGCACCAGGATCTTACAGGCCGGCGAACGATCGCATATGCGGGCCTTTGTGATTACCAGTGCTGGACCAGGCGAAGGGAAAACCTTGACCTCGCTCAATCTGGCCTGGCTCTTAGCGCAGACTGACGGTATGCGGGCCCTGGTGATTGATAGCGATCTTCGTCATCCCTGCGCCACCGACTATTTTGGGATCGACGCGCCGAAAGGTCTTTCTGAAGTGCTCAGCGGTCACGCGACCTTGCAGGAGGCCATCGTCCGCTTAGATCCGGCCGGACTTTACTTGTTGCCGGGCGGCCAAGCGCGCGACGACATCGCCGAGTTTCTTTCCGGACCTGGCTACCAGCGCATGCTCAACGATGTGCGAAGAATGTTTGACTACATCATCATCGATGCTCCACCCCTGGGAATTTTTACCGATGCGAGTGTGCTCATCAATAAAGCGGATGGAGCCTTGATGGTGGTCCGATCGGGTAAGACTCGCTACTCGCTGGTTGACAGACTGTTGGAACAAATACCACGCGAACGCTTGTTAGGCGTGGTACTGAACCGGGTGGACCAGCAGATCGAGGAATCTAACTACTACTATCAGTACCGTTCCTATAACCGCAGGCCGCGGCTTTCAGAGCCAGCTAACAAACAGTTGACCGTCGAGCAAGATGAGGAGGTGGCAATAGTCAGTTGAGAGCGGCGCGCCTAAACCGTCGAACCATGCTACTGCTCCTGGCCGAGGCCGCCCTGGTCTTTGGCTCGATCATAGGGGCTGTCTATTTGCGCGTCGGTATCGAAGGCGCCCGCTACGAGCTGGTCGACAAGCTTGGTTATCTCAAAGCAGGTTTGGCCACCCTCTTCTGCCTGGCAGCCTTCTATCTCTTCGATTTGTACGATTTCATCGTGATGCACGATCGCAGCGAGTTGGTGCTGCGCCTGGTGCAGGCGCTCGGCCTGGCCTGGATTGCCTTGGCGCTCTCGTTCTACCTGTATCCAGGTTTGATGCTGGGACGAGGAGTGTCGCTCATCGCCTTACCCCTGGCGCTCACCTTGATTGTTAGCTGGCGTATTTCCATTCACTGGTTTCTGGGTCATCCGGATATCGGGGAAAGAATTCTCATTGTCGGTTCGGGAAACCTGGCAGTCGAAGTTGCGCGCGAAGTGCTCACTAGACCTGACGCTGGTTATCGAATTGTTGGCTTCGTGGGCACTGATTCTGAACTCCTGGGCAAGAGCTTGATCAATCCCCGGGTTATCGGCCTGACCGAGGAACTGGAAGACGTAGTACAACGCGAAGACATAGATCGGATCGTAGTGGCGATGGGTGAAAGACGCGGTCAGCTCCCCACCGACAGGTTGTTGCGGCTTAGCCTTGCCGGAGAAGTGTCGATTGAAGAAGGCGCCACTTTCTATGAAAGAGTTACCGGACGCGTCTCACTCAACATGATGCGGCCATCCTGGCTCATTTTCACTGGTCGCGGTCGCCAGGCGCGCGTGGAAGCGTTCATTCGCAGCACTCTCCACCGGCTGGTGGCTTTGATAGGGGCCATCGTTTCGCTGCCAATCGCGATACTTACGGCCATCTTAATAAAGCTCGATTCCCGCGGGCCGATCTTCTACAAACAGGAACGCGTCGGTAAGAATGGCCGGCATTTCGTGCTGGCGAAGTTTCGTTCAATGAGAGTTGATGCCGAGAAGTCTGGACCAGTGTGGGCCAGCAAAGGTGACGATCGAACAACGCGTGTCGGCCGCGTCATTCGCAAGATCCGAGTCGACGAGATTCCCCAGTTCTGGAACATTTTGAAAGGTGAGATGAGCTTCGTCGGCCCGCGTCCGGAAAGACCGCACTTTGTGGCGCAACTGGCCGAGGAGATCCCTTACTACGAGCAGCGACATCTAATCACGCCGGGCCTGACCGGTTGGGCGCAGATTAAGTACCCCTACGGAGCCTCAGTTGAGGATGCGCGGCAGAAGCTGCAGTACGATCTGTTCTACATCAAGAACCATAGCCTGGTGCTCGATGCCATCATCCTGTTTGAGACCATCAAGATAATTTTGTTTGGGCGTGGTGCTCAATAAAAGTGTAAGTGGAGGTTGAGATGAAGAGAGTTAGTGTAATGGTTTTGCCCGTCATTATGGCCATCGCCTGTTCGATGGGTGAGGTCCTGGCCCAGGGTCAACCTGATCAAAAGACCAGGCAGCGACAAGTTGTCCCGGCAGATCAGGACAGCAAAAAAGACCCCAAGAAGTCGACCGCGACGCCACAATCTCAAGAGCGACTGGAACCCGACGACACTACGAAAACGCCTTCTGACGTGCCGCCGGAGACCCAGGCCAACCGCCATGAACAGATCTCTGAAGAAGCCGCCGTGGTTCCGTACTACAACAATTTCTTCAGTAGCTACCGGCTGGGACCAGAAGATGTGATCTCCGTTTCCGTATTCAACCAGGATCGCTATTCGCGTGCCGGCATAGTGATACCACCCAGCGGTCGCATTTCGTTGGCGTTGATCAAAGGCGGTGTCTTTGTTAATGGCAAGACCGTTGATGAAGTCGCTGACATAGTCAAAAAACAGTACGACGAATACATTATCGACCCGCAGGTTACAGTATCGCTTGATAAGGCCGCCTCGTATCGCTATAGCGTTGTTGGCGACGTGGCCCAACCGGGTATCCGCTTGATGAGCCATCGGATGACGGTAACCGAAGCGATAGCCGAAGCTGGTGGTGTGTTGCCTACAGGCAGTCGCAGCGGAGTAGTGGTCCTGCGACGGAAGGCTGATGGCATGCTTACACCAATCGCCGTCAACGTATCAGATATCTACAAGGGGAAGGCTCCGGACACGACCTACCTTGTACCCGGAGATCAGATCCTTGTTCCCGGCAACAAGTTCAAGACCTTCCAGAAGATCATGAGTCTCACTCCATTGCTCACTTTCGCCCGCGTGTTTACCGGCGGCGCTCTGCCGTTTTAGCAAAAACATGAGTGTGATGGGACAAAGCTCAGGGTCTAAGACGCAAGGGAAAAGAGTAGCCGCCACTGGCATGGCTCTCTTCTTCTTCTTGCTTCTTTCGAGCCCGCCTGTGCTGGCCCAAACCGGCTCCTGGTCAAAACAGCCGACCGGGACCATGGCCTGGCTTCATTCAGTCTTTTTTCTCAACCAGAATCGCGGCTGGGCCGTAGGCAGCAAAGGCGCGATGCTGATCACTGGTGATGGCGGCATGACCTGGGCCCG
>DATFRK010000637.1:0-10958 GCA_035263325.1 Pyrinomonadaceae bacterium
GTCGGAATTGGCAGAGTTGAAAGAGGAGTTGGGTGCCTCGTACTCACTGCCAAAGGAGATTATCGATCTTCTCAACCAGGTTCCGCGCGAGGCAGATCCGATTGATGTATTGCGCACGGCAGTCTCGGCTTTGGAATTTTACGATTCAACCTCACGAGACATTTCTCCCGCAGCAAGTCGCAAGACGGCTATCAAGCTCACGGCACAGTTCCCCACGCTCGTGGCCACTGCCGATCGAGTGCGTCGAGGTCTGCAACCAGTTGAGCCACTGCCGGAAGAGAACGTCGCCACGAATTTCCTGTACATGCTTAAGGGTGAAAAACCATCGGAGCATGACGCGAAACTGTTTGATGTTTGCCTGATACTCCACGCTGACCATGAATTGAATGCTTCGACGTTTACCGCTCGGGTGGTGGCGGGTACTTTGGCGAATATCTACGCCGCCGTGGTCGCCGCGATTGGCGCCCTCTCCGGACCGCTACACGGGGGAGCAAACACGAATGTGATGAAGACCTTGCTGGAGATAGGCGAGGTTGCGAACGTCGAGAGCTTTATCAAGTCCGCGCTTGTCAGCAAACGCAAAATCATGGGATTTGGTCATGCCGTCTATAAAACGGAAGACCCGCGCGCCACGCACCTGCGCCGCTTCTCCAAGGAGATGGGCGAGCGAGGTGGCAATACGAAGTGGTACGAGATGTCGCGCAAGGTAGAAGAAGTGATGATGCGCGAGAAGGGACTCTATCCGAACGTCGATTTCTTTTCTGCTTCCACTTACTACATGATGGGCATCCCGCTCGATCTGTACACCCCAATCTTTGCGGTCAGCCGCATTACTGGTTGGACCGCCCACGTTCTGGAGCAGTACGCCGACAACAAACTCATCCGGCCACGGGCGGAATATATTGGCCCCCGCAATGTCGCGTACATCCCAATTGAAAAGCGCTAATTTGGAGTGCGCCGACTAGTCGGCGCTTTGGGATCGGAGATCTGCGATCACAACGCGGTGACAGGTCACCGCACTCCAAGGTCGTCTGGTGGGATTGCAGCTGAGTTACCGTTAAGAAACCGATCAAACCAGTAGAGCTGCCAGTTCAAACTCTCCACTAAATGTTTCGGCTCACCGGTGCGGGTGAGATTGTGGTTCTCGCGGGGAAACATCACCATCTCTGTGGTCACGCCATAGTGTTTTAGCGCGCGGAACCATTGCTCACCTTGCTCGAGAGGGACGCGAAAGTCGTTGTCTGAATGCAAAATCAGCGTCGGCGTCTTTACATTCTTCGCATACTTCAACGGCGATCGGTCCCAGTAGAGATCAAACTTCTCAAATAGATCGCCGCCAAAATCTGGCGTGTGCCCGTAGGCACCATCACGCGTGCCCTCATCGGAAATAAAATTGACGACACTGCGAAGAGTAACAGCCGCCTTGAAGCGGTCCGTGTGGCCCACGATCCAGTTAGTCATGAACCCGCCGTAACTTCCCCCGGTAACACCAAGCCGATCAGCATCAATCCAGGGATATTTTTTTAGCGCCGCGTCGACGCCATTCATCACGTCAAGGTAGTCTTTCCCGCCCCACTCTCCAGCGATACCGCGTTCAAATTTTTGCCCGTACCCGGTTGAACCTCGGGGATTGGTAAACAACACGGCATAGCCCTTGGCGGCATACACCTGAAACTCGTGATACCAATCCACGCCGTATTGGCCCGCCGGCCCGCCGTGGATGCTAAGAATCATTGGGTACTTCTTGCCTTCTTGCCAGCCGATCGGCTTGACCATGAAGCCGTCAATGTCCCAGTCGTCGGCACTCTTGTAGGTGAAGCGCTCGACCTGGGCAAACTGCCGCTGTTTCCAAAGTGCCTCATTGAGATTCGTCAGCTTGCGCTCTTGCTTCCCGGCTTGGTCCGACGCGTAAAGGTCGTCGAGATGCTTGAAGTCATTGGCCATGTAAACCATGGTGTTGCTGCGACCGTTGAAGTCGGCATTGCGCACGCCCCTGGCGCCGGTGGTCAGCTGCGCAACAGATTTTTTGCCCAGGTCAACGCGAAAAACTTGCAGCTCTCCCTTCACGCCGCTCTCGAAGTAGAGCGACTTGCCGTCGTCTGACCATTCAAGACCGCCCGGGATCAGATCAAGACCGTTGGCAGCGAGCACCGAAGGCGCTCCGCCCGTCGCGGGCGCCAGCCAAATCTTGGGATGATCGCGGTCATGCAACTCGCCGATGAAAGCTATCCACTTGCCGTCCGGTGACCAACGGGGACTCTCATCGCTTTCCTCGTGGTCGGAAATCTTTGCCAGTGGTCCACCCGTAGCTGAGATTACCCACACATCGGTGTTTCGATTCTCGTCGTACTCTTTTCCTGTCCGATTGGAGACAAACGCCAGTTGCTTACCGTCTGGTGACCATTGCGGATCACTGTCGTTCCAATCGTTGCCTTCTGTGATCTGTTTGCCGCTGCCCGTTTTCACGTCGACTATCCACAGGTGTGTGCGCTTGTCGTCGAACCAGCCGCTATCGTTGAACTTGTAAGAGCTGTTTTTGTAGTGACGAACGTCGCTGCGATCTTTGCTTTCAGTGCGGTTGTCGCTTGGACCAGTGCGACTCACCACTACGAAGCGGTTGCCATCGGGTGACCATTGAAAACTGCTGACGCCGTTTTTGAGATTGGTTACTCGTCGCGCTTCACCACCGTTCATCGACAGCAAGTAGATTTGCGCTCGCGGCGGTTCTGAGGCGGGTGCTGCTTCCGCTCCTGGCCTGGTGGAGAGAAACGCCAACGACTGACCGTCAGGACTCCAGCGGGGTGAAGTTGACGATTGGGGGCTGGTAGTAAATTGCCAAGGCGCGCGACTGCCATCCGCAGCCACGAGCCAGATCGAAGCATTACGTCTATTCTGAGCTTTATCTATCTTCGTCAGGACGTAGGCGACGAGCTTTCCATCTGGCGAAAGATGTGGGTCACTCAAAAACTCAAAGGAAAAGTAATCTTCGGCTGTGACACCGCGTGGTTGTTGGGCAGCTGATGGCGTAACAAGCAGCAGACAGAACAACAGGGCAGACAGGGGAAGGATGAGTTGATTTGCTTTCATTTGGCCTAACGGTTACGAAAAGATTGGAAAACCGGCGGGTATGATACACGGAGTAAGTTGAGTGACAAGACTGGCGTGCGAGAGAGGGTGGCGAGTGAGGTTTCGCAATGTTCAAAGTCCAACGTCCCAAAGTCAAGAGTCCTAAAAACAAATGACGAAGTACAATGGACGAAGCACGAAGTACAATACTCAAAGAACCAATTCAAAAATTCCCTAATCCTTAACCCTACTGTGCCTTTACCGCTGCCGCTTCTTTAGGTATCGCGGAGGACATGTAGTAACCCTGTCGTGAACTGACTGCCAGTTTGCGACTCTTGCCTTTGTCGTCCTGGGCCTTTACGCGAACTTCCAAACTATGCATGCGACCGTCATCGGTCTCACTCTCGGCCAGTTGGAACCCAAGACTATATCGCGCGGTGAGGTTGCCAAAGATCCTACTCAACCCGGTGCCATAGTCCTTAACCCGACCAACTTTCACTGCTTCGCCGCCAGATTGCTGCGCCAGGTACTTGGCGCTGCCGTACAAACTCACACCCATCCAGCCGGCAATCGGTTTTCCAATCGGTAGCAGAAACTTGAAGAGGGTGCGTAGTTCCACGGTCAACGAATTGAATATCGCATTATTCCGGATCAGTATCTGTTCGGTTGCGTCGCGGTCCTCAAAAAAGATCGGAGCGATGCCGTCTGAGACCCAAACAATGGACAGCTGCGAGTTAGGTCGAGTCTGTTCGGCTTTCCGGGTCGCGTCTCGGACGGCCGCAGCCATGTCGTATACGTCATCCAACTCGATGGTGACATCGCCCTTCTTGTTGGTTCGCTTAACATCGACGGAGCCATCTCTCTTGAGGGTACGCGTCACCACACCGCCATTTTTTCCTTTGATGGTCTCTGTTTCGACAATCTGATTCTGTTCGGCGGTCTTCTTTTCCATCGACTTAGGTGGTTCGGGAGGCTCGCCCATATCTCTAGTACTAGTTGCCGCTGGCTTAGCGTCGTCCGTCGCCGCTTCGTTAGCTTCCCGCTCCTTGGCAATCTTCCCGTCGGCTTCGTCGCTAGAAAGTTCAACAAACTTTGGAATCTTTGCCAGCGCCTCAGCTAACTTTCCTCGTTCATTGGTAAATTCAGTGAGCCACAGGCGCTTTTCGTCTTCACCATTCATGTTCATGGCCATGATGGCCACCTCGTCACCCGGCGGCAGCTTGGCCAACTCCTGTTCCATAGCCTGGCGTATTTCGTCTTGTTTAAGAAATCGTCCTGCTCCGTCGCTTCTCAAATCGAGGATCAAGACCAACGCCAGAGGTTTCCGTGCTTGTCCTTCACGGGTGAAGTAGGTGATGTTGCGCGGCTTCCCATCGTCATAAACTTCAAAATTGTCGGGAGCCAGGCTGGAGATGGGAATACCTGTCTTCTTATCCTTTACCAGGGCATCGAGGAAGACGACGCGAGTCTTGATCTTGATGGTGTCTTCCACTTCTTGAGCAGCAATGGATACAGAGCCCAGGAGCACTATCGATGCCAGGAGGCTCACGCGAAGAAGCAAGGGCGCAAAACCGGATTGCGCCAGGAGCGGTCGGCAAGGCCCGAAGAATTGAGAGCGGTGTTGCGGGCAAGCAAGCAAACTTTGTCGCTGCGAGTGCCTGGTTTTGCGCCCTTGTGGCTTCGCGTGAGTTGTTTGATTGATATTAAGTCTCATAGGCTTTTCCTCAATCGGGATCTACGGTGGTGGCCTCATCAGTGATTTCTCGTCCTATGCCGTCCGGGTCCTTCAGCAGTAGGGCCAGGTTCCTGGGCGACAGCGTAACTTGGACCACGGTGGCATCCTGCGGCTCGATGGTCACTACTAACACATGGAATTTGTCCGTCGCGTCACGAAGGAATATGTAAGTTTGCGTTCCGTCTGTGGCGGACAGTGTTTGCACTAAGGGACTCCAACTACCCACCAGGGCAGCGTTCAGAGAACTGCGAAATTGTGTTAGACGTCCAGCGGAATTGAATTGCTGGTCCTCAAACACAGCGAGTTTGATACTGCCTGCTTCCGCCAACCGCCTGGCAGTGCCGCCCTTGATACGTGCAGCTGTAGTGGCAGCTTTCATCCCGGCCCTGGCCAGGAAGGGAATGCCTTGATGCTTCACGTGATAGAACTGCTCAATCATCTTCACCACTGAGCCGAAGTCGTCACTCTTTGCGCCACTGGCATACGAAGCGCAAATCACTGCGATGATGAGCACGCCAATTGTCGGTACGTTGCGAGTTCTCATCGCGACCTCAATCTTCTTTTTTTGTTTTCGGCTTTGGCGATTCCAGGCCCAGGTCGGGAATGCCAAACTGGCCTTCAAATTCGGCCAGTTTTTGGAGATCGACGGGACCTACGATATTCACGACCGTCAGTTCCTTGGGCTCAGTGCTAAGAATTGTCAGGCCGCCCACCGTATCGCCATTAAACAAGACGTAGACTTCTACGTTTCCTTCTTTCTTACTGGTGACGTTTACTAACTTGGACCATCCCGGCAGCCGGAGTTGAGCGCGAATATCCTCCACATCAGCAGCTGAGTACTCATTCTCGTGCTCAAACTCGAAACTCTTGACGTAGATGCCTTTGATACCATTAATCAGCTTTTTAATTTCTTTTGAGTCATCGTCACTCGTAAGCGCTGAGGCGGCCACATGCATCAACCGCTCGTCAATGTTGACGTCAACTGTTTCGCTAGCTTTCCCGGCCAGGGCATCGAGGCTGGTCAAGCGCAGTCGAGACGAATCCTGGGCGGTCGCCCTGCTTGCCGAGGCCGCAAGCACCAACGAACCTAGTATTAGCGTCTTAATTATTTGTTGGAAGAGTAGTTTCATAATTGCTCCGTTTATCCGATTTTGTGCTGGTTGCGGATCTGATTCGGCCCGCCTGCACCCTGGGTCTTACGTTGGACGAGATTCAACTTTTCACTGGCGACTCTGAGAGCCATCAATAACTGCGCTTTTGCTTCCTCTGCTTCCTTCTCTTGTGCAGCAGTTAGAACCGGTGCGCTTGCTCTGTTGTGACGCTTGCCGTTGAACGCTACCGAGTTTGCCGGTTGCGTCTTGCGGGGCGGCACTCTGGGAAGAGGACTTGGACCATGGTTTTCTGTCGCCAAAGTTTTATCTTCGGGTCTTTGCTGAACAGTTGGCGCTGGTGCCGGTTGCTCCACTTGCGCCTCTAGGGGCGCTGCTGATTTCTGACTGGCGGCTCGATACCAGAGACCGGCGGCCAGCAGGGCGATCACAAATGTGGCGGCGATTGCGAGTAGTGGGAAATAGTTCCGCCGGCGCTGCACGATCAAATCGTCTGGTATCTCTAAGGGGCGAGGTTGGTAGCGCAACGTTCCCAGGATCTCTTCGAGCTGCTGTACCTCCGGATCCGGCTCGCCACTCTTGTCCCACAAGTAGTCGTCTTTCATGTGTTCTCCTTAAAACTCAGCTTCTCGCGCAACAGTTTCATTCCCCGGTGAAGATTGACTCGCACGGAGGCGGGCGTGAGTCCGGTTCTGGAAGCAATCTCAGGTCCAGTCATGCCTTCGACCAATCGCAGGATCAGTGTTTCGTGATAGGCGGCGGGCAAGCCCGTAATCAACTCAAGGATCTCCGTGGCTTTGTTGATCGAAGTATCACTGCTGCGCAGGTCTTCGGTTACTTCCACTGTTTCCCGATGTCGTCGATGAAAATCCATGGCCCGATTGCGAGCTATCATTGCTATCCAGGGGCCAAACGCGCCCCAGTCACGGAGCGTGTGTAGCTTCTTGAATGCGTGGAGAAAAATGTCCTGTACCAGGTCATCAACTTCAGCGCGGGGCACTCGCGAGAGCAAAATTCCATGAACGAGGGGAGCGTATAAATCGTGGAGTCGCCCAAATCCTTCTCGGTCGCCTTCGAGTACTGCCTTTACCAGGACAGCTTCGATGGAGGTCTCTCGTGACTCGGGTGCAGGCGAGGTTTTTGCTTGAGGCGTCATCAGAAGCAAGTCCGCTGTGGCTTCACACTCGTACATTCGCCGTCCTCGATCGGAATTTCCCGCACATTCAGTTGACATCGCTTGCTTGTTAAGGAACTCGATGCGCGCTGTAGCAGATTGCTCGTCCGCTCTTTTTGAGCTGCGCTTTGACATCGATTAAGACGGGAGAGGGGTAAAAACTGTTAACAACTGGAGTTAAGGCCGCGCGTCAACCTGGTTGGTAGTTAGTACGCTGACACGGCGCACCGGGTTTTCTTCCGACGTCAACTGGAGTAATTCCGGAGTGGCAGAAAGCCAGCGAGTGCGCCAGATAAATACGGTTGAGAGGATCAAAGCAATCGTACAAGCGACGCCACCTTCGATTCCGTAGGAGCCTCCTGTCAGCCAGGCTGGCCCAAGATCTTTCCCGGTAAAAAGGGTGTGACTAAAGAGAGTGATGCCACTGACCGGTAGGCCGCACACAGAGCCGAGCGCCCAGTTCCATGACCAATGTACACCTAGTGGAAACCACAAACTCCGAGTCCTCAGATAAGCGACACCGAGCCAGATACCCGCTAAAGCCGTATTGGCAAAAGTTGCTGTGGGTACCACGTTTGGGTTCGTGAGGTGAGCGGCAGCGAACGGCAGTGATGTTAGTAGCAAACCCAGCCAGGCGAGTTTAGCTCGCGCCATTGTTTGTAGCGGGTAACCGCGGAAGGCTGCCTCTTCAGCCAGGGCCGCAACAACGAAGAGGATTGCGGAGGTTACCAGGGTTTTGCCTGCCGCCGGCAGCAAGGCAGAACTGATCAAGGTAAAACTCAAACTGCCCGCCGCTGCTCCTATGGCAACCGCAACTGCCAGGGTGAGAATTCCGATGATGGAACCGACGAGGAGGTCACGAAACCAGCCCCGGTGAAGCGTGAGACCAAGCGAGCGCCAGGGTAATCCTTCCAAAAATCGAGTGCACACGTAGCCAGAGATTAAAGCCAGGACTAGCAGTACGCAGCGAAAGGTGAAGTCTGAGAGGTATTCAGCGTGCGGAATGGTTGGCAGCCGATTGAAAGCGATAGCATAAGCAATGCGCACTACAGTGGCCGCGAGGAAGTTCAGGGTCACGAAGAGGACCACGTAAATGATGAGGCGCCACCCGCTGCGCAGGCGACCAAACTCATTTATGAAAGGAGTGCGGAGGTCCATCTCGGTCTACTTGGGTGCGCATTCTATCTGAAAAGTGTGTCGTGGGTCATTGATGACAGGGCAGCCTTGAAACAACCCTGCGTCGGGAGACCACCGACTTCAGTCGGCTGAACTTGGAGCCTCTTGGCGCAAGACGGCCATGGGACGACTAAGGTAAACTTCCTACCAGAACTCGCCATGAGCAGCCCAGCTAAGAACCACAGTCCCGAACAGCAAAGGCGCATTCGTCGCCGGCGGCGGATCTTGCTCTGGGCGTTGGGGCTGACGGTCCTGCTCTTGCTGGCGGTGATCGTCTCGCAGCAGCTCTGGCTTTGGACGGTAGTCAGACCCGACACAACCTCCGACACGATTTCCCTCTACGCGCTTTCTACCCTCAACTTTGTCGCCTTTGTCGTCTTCTCTTTTATCTTTGTGCGCAACTTGCTCAAGTTGCGACGTGAACGTCACGAACGACAGCTAGGTTCGAAAGTAAAGACGCGACTGCTCGTCTATTTCATAGCCATCAGTTTCCTGCCGATCACGGCGATGGCAACCTTCTCTTATCTGTTTTTCAATCGGTCGCTGGAGAAGTGGTTCTATCCTTTTCCGGAAGGACTAGTGCGTGAAGCTGGGCAAGCAAAGCAGGAGACGCTCTCAAACCAGAATCGCTCGCTACACGCAACCGCTTCACTCCTGGCGATGCTGCTGAATAACCAGGAACAATCAGAGTGGCAGGCGACACTCGACACGATTGTTAGCTCCGGCCAACTTGTCGGGGTCGAGGTAGTTCGGTCTGACGGCAGCATCCTCCTTCGTAGCCGGGCCAGTCTGCCGGACGCTGATGTTGAGCGACTTGACAAATTGTTTGCCGAGGCACGCAAGTCGGGCGTGGAGATCGGCGATCGACTGGCTGATGGTAAAGAGTATGACGTCATCGCGGTGCCTTTAGACCAGTCAGACAGTTTGATCCTGGCACCACAGAAGCGCACTGAGAATGATCTCAACGAACTCATCAGTGGCTCTGAACGCGGTTACCTGGAGTTAGTGAGTAAACAGCGCCGCGTGCGTTTGTTGGGTCTTTCCACGCTGGGCCTGATGACGCTTATCCTGCTGTTTGTCTCGAGCTGGGTGGCGATCTATCTTGCGCGCGGAATCGCCACGCCGATTAAAGCTCTCGCCGAAGCCTCCAAGGAGATCGCGCGCGGCAATCTTTCGATTCGAGTGACGACCATTGCGGACGATGAACTGGCCTTACTGGCTGATTCGTTTAATCAGATGACTGCGCAATTGGAGGAGAATCGCAAACGAATTGAAGCCGGCGCCGCCGAGTTGCGCGACAAGAACCTGGCTCTGCAGGAACGACGTAACTACATCGAAACTGTCCTCCAGTCGCTCTCTACCGGGGTGGTGTCGGTGGATGAAAGTGATCGGGTGACGACACTTAATCCGTCGGCCTCGCGGATGTTAGGTTTGTCTGACAGGCCGGATGGTAATTCGCAGCTCAGCGATTTGATAGGAATTGAAGACTGGTTGGTGGTGGATCGCTTACTCCGCCGCGCCCGCAGGACAGGACATGCAACCGAGCAGACACAGCTGGAAAAGGGCTCTCTTAACAATGGTGGCCCCTTGCCGGTGGCCATGACTGCCAGTGCGTTAAGGAGCTCGGCAGGGCCAGGCCGCGGCGTCGTATTGGTAATTGAGGATCTTTCCGAATTGCTGGCCGCCCAACGCGCTGCTGCCTGGAGTGAGGTCGCCCGGCGGATGGCCCATGAAATTAAGAATCCGTTGACGCCGATTCAACTTTCAGCGGAAAGAATCGCTAAGAGTTATCGTCGGGCCGGTGAGAATGGCTCCAATGGTCTCAACGGAAAAGCCGACGAACAACGGGTAGCCGCGGTTATTGCCGAATGCACTGAGACGATTACCCGCGAGGTGGCGGGGTTAAAAGCCATGGTGGATGAGTTCTCGCGGTTTGCTCGTCTGCCGGCGACTAAACTCGAACTTGCGAATCTCAACGATGTAATTGGTCAAGCAGTTGGTCTCTACGAGGAACGACTGGACCAGGTAAGCATAAAGTTGGAACTCGACGAGCAATTGCCAGTGGCCATGCTCGACGTCGAGCAACTCAAGCGGGTGTTTGTGAATTTGATAGACAACGCGCTGGATTCTGTTACCCAGGTTGACGGAGAAAAACTAATTACGATCAGGACCATTCACGATACAGAGCGTAGCCTGCTGCTCGCTGAGGTGGTCGACACAGGACAGGGGATTCGACCCGAGGATTATCGGCGTCTCTTTCAACCGTACTTTTCGCGCCGCGACAGTGGTACTGGTCTGGGCCTGGCGATTGTGCAGCGGATCATTCTTGAGCACCGGGGCAGGATTAAGGCGGAAACGAATTATCCCCGGGGCGCCCGGTTCGTGATTGAATTGCCAGCTCCCGCTTAACATTTTCGAATTGCCGATTTTTGATTGGGATTATTGTTCTCAGTGGTAAGGGTTTTATAGGACCTATAGGACCTATTCTTATTGGAATCAAGAATCAAAACCCAAAAATCTAAAAACACCCTATGGATTCAATCCTAATCGTCGATGACGAGCGCGGTATTCGCGAGACGCTCTGTGCCGTGATGGAAGACGAAGGCTTCGTTGCGGAAGCAGTGCCGACGGGCGAAGACTGTCTCAAGGCACTCGGTCGGCGTGCCTATGGTTGCATCCTTTTGGACGTTTGGCTGCC
>DATFRK010000638.1:0-10386 GCA_035263325.1 Pyrinomonadaceae bacterium
GATCATAGTTGTCCCAAATTGCCGGTTGACTACCAACTTGGTGAAAACAACGTGTCGTCAACGGCCAGTGTGACCGTGGTCCTCGACCCGGAAGAGACGCAAGCGTTGCTCCAGGACGTACCGGGCGTCTATCACACTCAGATCAATGATGTCCTTCTGACGGCGTTGGCCGAAGCATTAAGGAAGTGGACCTCGGCTACATCCTTGTCGGTGGATCTTGAAGGTCACGGCCGGGAAGAAATTTTGGAGGACCTCGATCTGTCACGCACCGTTGGTTGGTTCACCACGATAACCCCCGTAGTTTTGCACGTAGCACCGAGCTTTCAACCCGGTACGGCATTGACTTCAATAAAAGAGCAGTTGCGACAAGTCCCGAACCGGGGTATTGGCTACGGCGTGTTGCGATACCTCGGCACCGATGGGCCAAGGGCGAAATTGGAAACAGCAGCGGAACCCCAGATTAGTTTTAATTACCTGGGCCAAATCGATGCGGTGGCGCCGCGCTTTGGTTTCTTTGGCGCGGCCAACGATTTCTCAGGTTCGCTTTATAGTCCCAGGGGCAATCGCCGCCACTTGCTTGATGTCATCGGCAATGTTGTTGAGCGCCGGCTGCGCATGTCGTTCACCTATAGTGTGAATTTCCATCGCGCCGAAACAATCCAGCAGTTGGCCGAGGACTTCCGCGCGGCTTTGCGCGCCATCATCGCCCACTGCCAGTCAGCAGAGGCCGGCGGTTTCACTGCCTCAGACTTCCTCGCCGCCAGGATGAGCCAGGACGACTTCAACAACCTGCTCGCAAAAATCAACAAGTCAGCCGACAGTCAGAATTAAATGAACGCCAGAGATCTCCAGGAATTGGTCGAAGATATTTACGAGTTGTCTGCCTTACAGCAGGGCATGCTGTTTCATAGTCTGTCGGCTCCCGAGTCTGCGGTCTATTTTGAACAACTCAGTTGCACCATCGACGGTGAGTTGCAGGTGGCCGCCTTTCGCCAGGCGTGGGACAGCGCCGCGAAACACCATCCTGTTTTGCGATCCGCACTCTACTGGGAAGGGTTGGACAAGCCGTACCAGGTTGTTTACCGCGAGGTTGAGTTGCCGTGGACACTGTTGGATTGGCGCGAGGTCAGTGAAGACGAGCAACGACGCCGGTTGGCCGACTATCTGCGCGCGGACCGTCATCGCGACTTCGACTTAACCAAACCACCGCTAATGCGGTTCGCGTTGATCCGGCTAACAGAAACTTCACACCAGTTCGTTTGGAGTTTCCATCACCTGTTGCTGGATGGTTGGTCGATTGCGGCGCTAAACCAGGAAGTGCTAAGTCACTACCAGGCGATCCGCAACAATCGCCCGGTAAAACTGGAAACTGTTCGTCCGTATCGCGACTACATTCTGTGGCTGCAGCAACAAGACTCAGCAGCGTCTGAACGATTCTGGCGTCGCACACTCCAGGGCTTCACCGCGCAAACGCCACTCGCCTTTGACCACTTGCTTGGCAACTTGCCGGGTCATGAGGAAGACTACGATCACGAGCTGCTGCGGTTGCCGGCGCCAACCACCAGTGCGCTGCAAACATTGGCGCGCAAACATCAGCTCACCTTCAACACGACCATTCAGGCAATGTGGGCCTTACTGCTGTCGCGCTACAGCGGCGAGCGAGACATCGTGTGGGGCACGACTGTTTCTGGTCGACCGGCGACTCTTCCCGGTGCGGAGTCGATGATTGGTCTCTTTATCAATACCTTGCCACTGCGAGCTCAGCTGGATCCCGCCCAGTCGCTGGTTGACTGGATGAAGGAGTTGCAGCAGAAGCAACTGGACCTGCGCCAGTTTGAACATAGCTCGTTGGTGGAAGTGCACGGGTGGAGCGACGTGCCCCGCAGTTCGCCGCTCTTTGAAAGCTTGCTCGTGTTTGAGAACTACCCGATTGACGAGACCGTAAACGTAGGTGATTCAGGGCTCCGCATTCGCAACGTTCACAGTTTTGAAAAAACAAACTATCCGCTTAGCTTGCTGGTGGCTCCCGACGGTGAACTGATACTCAAGTTGTTCTATGACCGGAGAAGATTTGAAACGGCGACAATTAAGCGAATGTTGGCCCACTGTCGCACGTTGCTTGAACGTTTTGTCGAGAATCCCGAGCAACAACTGGCGCAGATCTCTCTCTTGAATGAAGCGCAACAGCAGCAGATCCTGGTTGATTGGAACCAGACCGCAGCGCCGTATCCAGCTAACGAATGCATCTACCAGTTGTTTGAGCAGCACGCTCAACGCACGCCTGAGAAAACTGCGGTCGTTTGCGGCACGGCGCAACTAACCTATCGCGAGTTAAATCAGCGCGCCAATCAGCTGGCTCGTCATCTGCGAGAGCTCGGAGTCAAACCCGATGGCCTGGTTGGAATCTGTGCTGAACGTTCTTTGGAGATGGTGGTTGCGATCCTGGGGGTGATGAAAGCCGGCGGCGCCTATGTGCCGCTTGATCCGGCATATCCACAGGACCGGCTGGCGTTCATGTTGGAAGATGCACAGGTGGGCGTGCTGCTTACTCAGCAGAACTTGCTCAAGAATTTGCCGGCTCACAACGCCACGGTAGTTTGCCTCGATTGCGACTGGGAGGTTATCGCGCAAGCAAGCGGTGCTGACCTTGAGCCGAACGCCACTCCGGCTAACCTCGCCTACGTTATTTACACCTCTGGTTCCACCGGTCGGCCCAAGGGCGTCATGGTTGAGCATCACGGTCTGGCGAATCTTGGTGAGGCACAACTGCTGGCTTTTGGTTTGCTACCTGGCAACCGCGTTTTGCAATTCGCTTCGTTGAGTTTTGACGCCTCGATATTTGAAATGGTGATGGCGTGGAAAACTGGAGCTACCATTTGCCTGGCCAGTGGCGACGCTCTCGTTTCAGGCGATGCCCTGGGCCAACTCATTTCTGAGCAGGCCATTACCAACGTCGTTCTCACTCCTTCAGTCTTGAGCACTGTGCCACCAGCCGAGTTCCCCAGTTTGAAAACCGTGACCGTGGCTGGTGAAGCGTGTCCGGGAGAGTTGGTGGTCCGCTGGGCCCACGGCCGCAGGTTTTTCAATCTCTATGGGCCAACCGAAACAACGGTCTGGGCCACCTTTGCGGAGTGCAATGAAGACACGCAGCGACCGCCTATCGGACGACCCATCGCAAATGCCCAGGTTTATATTCTCGACGATCAATTACAGCCCGTTTCGGTTGGGGTGGCTGGCGAACTGCATGTCGGCGGCGCCGGGCTGGCTCGCGGTTATCTGAACCGGGCCGAACTCACAGCGTTGCGGTTTATTCCCAATCCATTCGTCACTGGTTCTTCGTCTCGTCTTTATAAGACTGGTGACCTGGTTCGTTACGCCAGTGACGGAAATATCGAGTTCCTCGGTCGCATTGATCAGCAAGTGAAGTTGCGTGGATTCCGGATTGAGTTGGGTGAGATCGAAGCGGTGCTCGCCGAACACGATAGCGTGCAGGAAGTCGTAATCGACGCGCGAGAGGACGAGCCCGGTCAAAAACGGTTGGTCGCTTACGTGGTAGGAAAAGCTGGCGCGACTGTTAGCACTTCGGAGTTGCGCGAGCTCTTAAAGCAGAAGTTGCCCCAGCACATGATTCCGGCGGCAATTGTAGTGCTCGATAAGTTACCGCTTACCCCGAATTCCAAATTGGATCGTAAAGCGTTACCGGCGCCGGAAATGCTCAACGAGGAAGTGGGCGCTGCCTTTGTGGCGCCAGCTTCTGAAGTGGAAACAGCAATCGCCGCTGTCTGGTCGGAAGTGCTCAAGCTGGATCGCGTTGGTCGTCACGATAACTTCTTCGACCTTGGTGGGCACTCGTTGTTGATCGCCAAGGTGCACGGCAAATTGGTTACCGCTACCGGCACAAAACTGTCGTTTGTTGATCTCTTCAAATATCCAACCGTCAGTTCATTGGCCGCTTACATCAGCGGAGACACGAAAGTCGTTCCTGCCAGTTCGGAGTTGGCCACGACCACTGCCGTCGCCAGTGAACGTTATGAGCCGATTGCCATCATCGGCATGGCCGGGAAGTTCCCGGGAGCGAAGAACATCGATCAGTTGTGGCAGAACCTGCGCGCCGGCGTCGAATCAATTCGCTCGTTTTCCGACGATGAACTACGGGCCGCGGGAATTAGTGAGGACGAATTGGCTAACCCTGCCTATGTAAAGGCCGGGTCGGTACTTGAGGATGCCGATCTCTTCGACGCTCAATTTTTCGGCTTCAATCCGCGCGAAGCTGAGGTGACTGATCCACAGCATCGCTTGTTCCTGGAATGCGCGCACCAGGCGTTGGAGTCGAGTGGCTACAACCCGGCAGCGTTCGCGGGCTTGATTGGAGTGTTTGCCGGCGCCACGCCGAGTACTTACCTCTACCACAACATCTATTCCAATCAGCACCTGGTCAGTAGCGTTGGCGCCTACCAGATCGGCATGAGCAATGATAAAGACTTCGTGCCCACGCGCGTTTCCTACAAGCTCAACCTTCGTGGTCCAAGCGTCAATGTGCAATCGGCCTGTTCCACTTCGTTGGTTGCGGTTCACCTTGCTTGCCAGAGCTTACTCCGCGGCGAGTGCCAGATCGCCCTGGCGGGTGGCGTAACGGTCAATTTTCCTCAGCCCGCCGGGTATTGGTACCAGGAAGAAGGCATCCGCTCGCCTGATGGTCATTGCCGCACCTTCGATGCGCAAGCGCAGGGTACCGTCGGCGGCAGCGGCGTTGGTGTGGTGGTGTTGAAGAAACTGGCGGCTGCGCTCAGGGATGGCGACCACATTCGGGCCGTCATTAGAGGATCGGCGATCAACAATGACGGCGCGAACAAGATTGGTTTCACTGCGCCTGGCATCGATGGTCAGTCGTCAGTGATCGCGGCCGCACAGGCGGTTGCCGGCGTCAGTCCCGACAGCATCAGCTACGTGGAGGCGCACGGGACGGGAACGTTGTTGGGAGATCCAATCGAAGTCGCCGCTCTGACCCAGGCGTTCAGATTGGACACGAAGCGCAACTCCTATTGTGGCCTCGGATCCGTCAAGAGCAACTTTGGTCACCTTGATGCCGCAGCCGGTGTGACTGGCTTGATCAAGACAGTACTTCAGTTGGAACATCATGAGTTGGTCCCCTCATTGCATTACCGTGAACCGAATCCTGAGTTGCAACTTGACTCAAGTCCTTTCTACGTAAACGCTGGATTAAAAGAGTGGCAAGTGGCCGCAGGCGAAGTAAGACGCGCTGGAGTCAGCTCGTTTGGTATCGGCGGCACAAACTCTCACGTGATCGTGGAAGAGGCTCCCGCTGCGAACCAGAGTGGGGAGAGTCGAGCGACACAGTTGTTGCTACTGGCGGCGAAGTCACCGGAATCTCTCGACGCCGCGACTGCCGAACTCACTCAATACCTGAACGAGCAGGGTGGCGACGTAAACCTGGCGGATGTTGCTTACACACTCGCGATTGGACGAGAAGGGCATGAGTACCGTCGCGTGGCTATCGCTAGTGATGCCACGGAGGCTGCGAACGTCCTCGAAAACAAGACACCACAAAGGTTCTTTAACGGTTCAGCCGTAAATCTTGAACGTCCGGTTACGTTCATGTTTCCCGGCCAGGCCGCGCAGTATCCGCAGATGGGTCGAGGCCTCTATGAAACGGAGCCGATCTATCGACAGGTCGTCGACGAGTGTGCGGAGTTGCTGCAACCGTACCTGGGACTGGATCTCAAGACTGTTCTTTACCCCGCGGGTGAAAGTGACGTACAAGCGGAACAACAACTCAAACAAACTGGACTAACCCAACCAGGGCTCTTCGTAACGGAGTATGCGCTGGCCCGGTTGCTGATGAGTTGGGGACTGACGCCCAGTGCGATGATTGGCCACAGCATCGGCGAATACGTGGTCGCTTGCTTGGCCGGCGTCTTCTCACTGCCTGACGCGCTCAAAATAGTTGCCGAACGAGGTCGGTTGATGCAGGCCTTACCTGCCGGTGCAATGTTGGCCGTGCCTTTGAGTGAAGAACGGATTAGACCATTACTCAACGAGCAACTAAGTCTTGCGGCCGTTAACGCGCCCTCGCTGTGTGCTGTGTCTGGACCAGCTGCGGCAATTGATGAACTCGAACGAGAGCTGAATGGTCAAGGGTTAGAATGTCGTCGTTTGCGGACGTCGCACGCGTTCCATTCGAGCATGATGGATCCAATGCTTGAACCATTTACCGCGTTCATGAGCTCAATCAAGCTGTCGCCACCAACTCTTCCTTGCTTATCCAATGTGAGTGGCACCTGGATCACCCCCGCTGAAGCAACGGACCCGAACTATTGGACGCGTCACCTGCGTCAGCCGGTGCGATTCAGCGCCGGTCTGGAAGAGGTATTGAAGAACCCTGATCGACTCTTGCTTGAGGTGGGACCCGGTCAAACTTTGAGTACGCTGGCCAAGATCCAGGCGCCAAAGGGAAGTGCGCACGGGATCGTAACGGCCATGCGCCACGCGCAGGAAACTCACTCGGACCAGACTTTTCTATTACAGGCTTTGAGCCGGCTGTGGGTCGCCGGAGCCCAAATTAATTGGAGCGATTTCTACGCCGGTCAACGTCGTCAACGATTGCCGTTGCCTACCTATGCGTTCGCCAGGCAACGATACTGGATCGAGCCGGGCCGGCAGCGTGACGAAAAGCCGCTGCGATCCGTGGCCGTGAGGCAGACCAAGATTGAAGATTGGTTTTACACGCCCTCGTGGAAACGCTCGGCCTTGCCTCCGCGAACACAAGAACAGGCACGCAAGCTCTGGTTGGTTTTTCAAGATGAGACAGGCATCGGCGCTCAGCTTAGCCAGAGTTTGCGAGCCCAGGACCAGGAAGTAGTAACCATCACACCCGGTGAACGCTTTGCCAGGCTCGGCGACGCAGAGTATATGGTTGCCGCGGGTAACCCGGAGCACTATCAAGCCCTACTCGATCAGGTTTGCGCTGACGATAAGTCGCTCCATCGCGTGGTCCATCTTTGGAGCTTGAACGGTTTCACTAACTTCAACTCGGCCCAGGAGACAGGCTTCTTTAGTTTGCTGAACCTGGCCAAAGCAACGAGCAAGCTGAAAGCGGCGGGCGACCTGAGAATTGACGTGATCACCTCTGGCATTCAGGAAGTCAGCGGCGCTGAAGTTTTACAACCAGAGAAGGCGACGGTACTGGGCGCCTGCAAAGTGATTGGCCAGGAGTTTGCAAATCTAACCTGCCGCAATATCGACGTCGAAGTTAGCTTGAGATCGTCGCAACAACTGACTGAGCAATTGTTGCGTGAGGTAACTGCGAACACTCATGAGGCGGCAGTTGCTTACCGCGGCGCTCATCGTTGGCTACGCCTGTATGAGCCGGTCCAACTGGCGCCGGATGTTAAAGGAAAGTTGCGGCGGCATGGCGTCTACTTGATCACCGGTGGCCTCGGCAATATTGGTTTCGCTTTGGCAGAACACCTGGCGGGCGGTGTGCAGGCGAAGTTGGTCCTAGTGAGCCGGAAAGCGTTGCCTCCGCAAGAGCAATGGGATGCTTGGCTCTCGGAGCATAGTGAAGAAGACGTTACCAGTCGCAAGTTAGTCCGGCTGCGAGCGTTGGCAGCACTTGGGGCACAGGTCATGTGCGAGGCCGCAGACGTTGGCGATGAAGGGCAAATGCGAGAAGTGATCGCCCGTGCGGAAGAATGCTTTGGTCCGCTCAATGGAGTAATCCATGCGGCCGGAGTTCTCAGTGAAGAGGCTTTCAAACCGATCAGCCGCATGAATGGCGCTGAGTCTGAGTGGCACTTCCAGGCCAAGGCGCACGGCACCCTGGTGTTGGAAAAAATCCTGACAGGGCGACAATTGGATTTCTGTCTGCTTTTCTCGTCGCTCTCTACCGTCTTAGGCGGCCTGGGTTACGCAGCTTATTCTGCGGCCAATTCGTTCCTGGATGCTTTCGCCTGTCAGCAGACCAAACAGAGCGCAGTGCCGTGGACCAGCATCAACTGGGACGGTTGGCAGTTCAATGGCAATGGCGCATCTGAAACGGGAACGCCAAACTCGTTCGCCCTCACTCCCAGTGAAGGCATTGAGGCCTTTAACCGGATCATTTCAGCTGATGCTGTGCCGCAGGTAATCGTTTCGACTGCGGATCTGCAGGCGCGACTCAGTCTCTGGGAAAAACAGAAAGACACGCCGGAACAGAACGGCCACCAGCGACCATCAACTCAAGCGCTTTATCCACGTCCTGCCCTGCAGAACGAGTACGTTGAGGCGCGCAATGACGTTGACCGCGCGATCATCAACATCTGGCGGGAATCGCTCGGAGTTGAGCAAGTCGGGATTCACGACAACTTCTTCGACCTGGGCGGACATTCGTTGCTGGCGACCCAGGTAATCGCTGAACTGAACAAGACTTTTCCGGTGGGCTTCAGCATCGCCGACTTGTTTGAACGGTCCACTGTTTTTGCTTTGAGCAACATGGTGCTTGAGGAGAAAGATCAAGCTCCTTCCTTTGCCGCCAGCAGCAATCGTGGGCAAATGCGGCGTGAGCGACAACTCCGCAAGGTGGCGCTCAGGGAAGAGGGCAGCGAGTTATGACCACGAGTAAGCAAATGGAGTTCACTGGTTCTGAAATAGCAATTATCGGTATGGCCGCGCGCTTTCCGGGAGCGCCGGATGTTGATTCATTCTGGCGCAACCTGCGTGATGGAGTTGAGTCGACCCATTTCTTCACCGACGACGAATTAATCGCCGCGGGAGTGGATGCCGCAACGCTGAACGCTCCCAGTTTCGTTAAGGCCAAGCCAATTCTGAAGGACATCGACCTCTTTGATGCCTCCTTCTTTGGCATGAGTCCGCGCGAGGCCGAGGTCATCGATCCGCAACACCGGCTCTACCTGGAGAATGTTTGGGAGGCTTTGGAAAACGCTGGCTATGACCCTGAAAGCTATTCGGGTGCCATCAGTCTTTATGCTGGCGTAGGAATGAGCAGTTATCTCCTCAACAATGTGCTGGCGAATCCCGAAGCGCTGAAATCAGTGGGTAGCTACCAGGCAATTCTCTACAACTTGCCTGACTCCCTGGCCACGCGCGCTGCTTACAAACTAAATCTCAAGGGCGCTTGTTATACGGTCCAAACGTTCTGTTCCACTTCGTTGGTAGCCGTTCACCTGGCCTGTCAAAACCTGCTGAATTTTGAATCTGATATGTCGGTCGCCGGAGGGGTCTCGATCTTCGTGCCGCAGGAAGGCTATCACTACGAAGAAGGAGGCGTACTCTCGCCCGATGGACACTGCCGGGCCTTCGACGCCAACGCGCAAGGAACAATTTCCGGTAGTGGCCTTGGTTCGGTTGTGCTCAAGCGACTCAAAGATGCAATGACGGATGGTGACACGATTCACGCCATCATTCTCGGGACCGCTACGAACAATGATGGTTCAGCAAAAGTCAGCTATACGGCGCCAAGTGTGGTGGGCCAGGCCCAGGTGATCGTTGAGGCCATCACGACCGCGGGAGTTGAGCCGGAAGATATTAGCTATATTGAAACTCATGGTACCGGGACTGCCCTCGGCGATCCGGCTGAAGTTGCTGCTTTGACGCGCGCGTTTCGTAGTCAAACCGGGGCGAATGGTTTCTGTGCGCTTGGTTCAGTCAAGACTAATATCGGCCACACTGAAGCAGCGGCCGGAGTAGCTGGCTTGATTAAGACAGTACTGGCACTGAAGCACCGGCAGATACCGCCCAGTTTGCACTTCGAAACCCCGAATCCAGAAATAGATTTTGCGAACAGTCCGTTCTATGTGAATGCGTCGCTGCGGGAATGGGACAGAAATGGCTCCCCTCTGATCGCAGGCGTGAGTTCCTTTGGCATGGGAGGGACTAATGCTCACGTGGTGATGCGAGACGCTCCGGCGACAACCACTTCAGGTCCTTCGCCTTCGGAACAGTTGTTGGTCTTGTCTGCGAGAACAAGTGCGGCGCTGGAAACAGCTACGGATAATCTGGTAAGTCACCTGAAAACGAATCCGCAACTTAACCTGGCTGACGTGGCCTATACACTGCAGCGTGGGCGCCGGCCGTTTAGTCAACGGCGGTTCGTAGTTGCGCAAAACGGGGAAGACGCCGTCGCAATTTTGGAATCGCGAGATGCAAAGCGCGTTGTCACTACCACACAGGATAAGAGAGACACGCCGGTAGTTTTCATGTTTAGCGGCCAGGGTGCGCAATATGTGCAGATGGGCCGAGGTCTCTACGAGAAAGAACCCACGTTTCGCGCTGAGTTGGACCACTGTGCCGAACTGCTGTTACCGGAACTGGGTCTCGACTTGCGCCAGGTGTTGTACCCCGAGCCTGAGGGCGAAGCAGAAGCAACTG
>DATFRK010000639.1:0-3940 GCA_035263325.1 Pyrinomonadaceae bacterium
ATTCTTTTCGCTGAGCGGTAGCACATTGATCGCAAAACGTCGCGTGGTGCGAATCGCCTGTTCAACCGAGTACATTCGGTTTGGGTTTACTACTACCCTGGGTGGGGAAAATGAAACTTGGGCAAAAGTCGAGGTGAAGTGAATCTCGACTCCCTCTTCGCCGCGCGCGCTGAGCAGCGCACAAACGGTTTGGATCCGAGTGTCCCAAATTGTCCTGCCGGGGAGTTGCATTAGCTCAAGTCTGACAAGAGAAGATGCCGCAGGTGCGCCTTGCGGGAGTCCAAATGGGATTCAACGATGTCCGCAATGAAGATGGTATGGTCGTCGAGATCAATTGTCTCACTGACCGAGCAGCCTACAGACGCGAGCGCACCATGAAGAAAGATGAAGCCGCTGGGACTCTTATAGGTGTCAAGATCGCCACACTTATCCGTTTCTCGACCAGAAACAGTGCCGCACTTGAGCGCGATCTCTTTCTGTCGCTCGTTAAGGACGACTAAACTGAACCTGCCGGCCTCCTGAACCAGGGAGTGCGTGTAGTTCTTCGGCGATATGGCCACCCAAAGGGCGGTCGGATGATGAGCAACCTCGGAAAAGAACGAGGTTGTCATGGCATTAGGCCGAACCGGACCCTCTACAATAACCAGGCCAACCGCACTTTCCACGAGGGATTCTGTAATGTAGGGACTGGGCAAGCCGATACTTTCAGTAACGAAAAAGACGGAATGAGCCGTAAGGTGTTTGTCCTAGGCTGTCGCTCACTGTAGCAGCAGTCTCGGGCACTGACAAGCAATCTATTAAGAAAACGGCCGTTTTTCAGCCCGATTGACCCCCAATCGAACTCGCCATTGGACCACCAGATAAATAGAACTTGACAAGGAAAACCCCAGTTCTGTTTAATGAGGTTGGCAGCTGTATAACAACGGCACGTTCTTTAAAGAAGCGATTGCACACGACAAAGGTAAACCTGCCGTGAGGCAGGGGCACAAAACCGTGAATCTCCAAAGCCAGAGATTGTGATGGCTGGCCAAGAGGTAAGAGCGAGATTGTCTGGTTGCCGAAGGCGATCGAAGAACAGTCAAATCGAAACCAAGTTGGCCCAGGCCTGTTCTGCCCCTTCCACCTGTCGTGCCCCGCCTCCCAGGTCATATCGCCTCTAGTAGTCCCTTTTGACTGCGAACTCCTCGTGTGTTCCAGTGCAATCGACGAGTTCTGTCTCTTCGTTCATTCCCTTCAGTTTAAATTCACACCGACAATCAAATCACGCCAGCTCTCACTGCGCATGGTCCATGTTTTTGTTTTGTTTTGCGGATCTTACGGTAGTTGTGTGCTACGAAGTTAGAAGCAGGTGGCAATGACGCTGCAATAATTGATCACCAATCACTATTGTATTGTTTTTTTGCCATTAATTTTTTTCTTCAATCGGCACATTCGCGGCTAGAATGTGGACCACCGATAAATGGCACCCCCGCAGTGATGCGGGTCCGCAAAGTCAGGAGTCTCTGAAGGCCCCAAACTAAAGAGATCGTCCGATTACCGAAGTGAGGGCATCATGATTCGGTTCTCCCGTTTCCCTGTTCTGCTGTTTCTGTTTTTAATAGTCGGCTTTGCAGGCAGTACCGCACGGGCTGGCACTATCGTCGTCCCCGCTGGTGGAGATGTTCAAGCGGCTCTCAACGCCGCCAACTTTGGCGACACCATCATTCTTCAAGCGGGCGCTACCTACAATACGCAGTTCGGCTTCACCTTGCCCTTCAAGGGGGCGGGCACGGGCACGGATGCCGACTACATCACCATTCAGACCTCTAATCTCGCCGCCATAGCCGCAGCGAACGTCCGGCTTAATCCAGCGACGCAGGCCTTCGCTATGCCCAAGATAGTGGCGACCTGGAACACCGAAGCAATTAATACAGCGAACGGCGCTCATCACTACAAGTTGATTGGTTTGGAGATTACCAGCAATGGCTCGACCTACGTGCCTGACCTGGTCGACCTTGGCGGCGGCGCTACGCGAGCGCAACGACTGACAATGAGGAATTTCGTGGTCGACCGGTGCTTCATTCATCCGGCCGAATTGAGTGCGGCGAATTTGTTCCCCTCAAGCGTAACGAGAAGTTCTGGGCGTGGCATCAGTCTCCAGGTTGTAGAGGGTTCGGTGATCAACTCCTACATTGCGGGATTTGCCGGAAAAATTTCTACCTCGCCCGGAGAGTCGATCGACTCCTACGCTGTTTATTCTCCCATTGGACCAGGCCCGTTACACATCATCAATAACTATCTTGAGGCGCAATTCAACAATTTCTTTACCGGGGGCGGAATCCTCGAGAGTCCAAACACCGCGACCATGAGCAACATGACGCAGAGTTCAGGAACGTTCTCCAATGTGGCGAACCTGAATGTTGGCGACTATGTTGCCATGCGCGATGAAGATGCCGGCGATGTCAACTCGAACGAGCGATGGCAAGTAGGAAAGATCAATTCAATCAATGGCAACAATGTCACTTTTACCATTGAACGAGGGCAATACAGTCCCCAACTCGGCACGCCCGACAACGGTGGCGAAGCGCGGTGGAACGGCGACCATGTGCACGACGTGGAAGTGCGTGGCAACACCATGTGGAAGCCAGACGTGTGGGGAACGTCGGTTAGCGGTAACACCACCAACACTGGATTCCCGAATGCCTACAAGTCATATATCGAATTAAAGGATTGTGTGGATTGCTCGATCACTGGCAACTATTTTTATTCCGGAGTCGGCACCGCGATGGCTTTCACGGTGCGTAACCAGTACAGCTCATTGCCGTGGGTAACGATTCGTAATCTTGTATTCCAAAACAATCTGATTAACGGTTACCAGAACAATGCTTTTGGTATTCAACTTAAAGATAACGAGCGTCCTTCCGTCAACGGCGGAAACGTTTTGATCACTAACAACCTGATTATCAACGAACGCAGTTTCAGTGGCGGCTCATCGCTCTTTACCCTCAACGGCGCTAATGGCATTACCTTTAGTCACAACACGATTTTGCAAGCCGGGAAACTTTGGGCGGGTGGTGGCTGGCCGTCAACCGGTGTGGTGGTGAAGGACAACATCGCAAACTCCGGCCCTTATGGTCCGTTCTGCGAAAGTGGCAGCCTGGCTAGTTGTTTTCCGGGTTATACGACAGCAAAAAATGTGATTGTAGATACCCGCAACGATCCCAATCCCCCGCTCACAAGTGTTATTTCGGGTTCAAACTTTTATCTTACCAGTCAGAGCGGTATCGGGTTTTTAGATCCCGCCAACGCCAATTATGCGCTGGCCCCAAGCAGTCCCTATAAGAACGCGGGAACAGATGGGAAGGATCCCGGGGTTGATATGGTTGCCTTGAATGCCGCGTTGAATAACCCAAATATTCCGAACCCAACCCCAACGCCGACACCAACACCAACTCCAACACCAACACCAACGCCGACCCCAACGCCAACACCCACACCAACAGCGACACCGACACCATCGCCAACAGCGACACCGACACCAACGCCAACAGCGACACCGACGCCGACACCAACTCCTACGCCTGGTCCTACGCCAACGGGGGATTCGGTTTGGGTTGAAGATTCGTTGCCTGCTGGGGCCGCTATAGGTGGCAATGAGGCGTGGACGTGGGTCAGCTCCAATCCCGGTCCGTTCACCGGATCGGTTGCCAGCCAGTCAGTAGTCGCCAGCGGAATCCATCAACATTATTTCGATGGCGCCAACGTCGGCTTAACGCTGAATACTGGCGATACGTTGGTGGGCTATGTATTGATCGACCCAAGCAATCCGCCAAGTCAAATCATGATGCAATGGAGTGATGGTACTTGGGATCATCGGGCCTACTGGGGTGCGGATAATATTGGTTGGGCGCCGAACGGCACGAATGGCAATCGATTTATGGGCCAACTGCCGACGGCTGGT
>DATFRK010000640.1:0-7289 GCA_035263325.1 Pyrinomonadaceae bacterium
GACTGCATGTAGCTCGTAGGATTGTCGTTGAGGATGACGAGATCAACGCGCAGTCCTTTGTAATGCAGATACTCGTGGCCGCGTATCAACATGCGAACGATGGGCAGATCCGCAGGCTTATCAATCCTCACCACCATGATAGGCAGGTCGCCGCTGATCCCGTACGCCCACAGACTCGACTGGGCCTTTGTATTCAAGGCCAGCACATGAGGTCGCGGGCGCAGTGAAGGGTCTGAATAGATGATTCTCGCTGCCAGGCGTTGAAAGAGGTGGGCCTCCTCAGCGTCGATGTTCAGGTGACTCATCTCCACCTGGGCCTTGGTCCATGCAAGTTGTAACTCGCGCTCGAAGATGTTCGGGTCGTGATACTTGTCAGCCAGGGTAAGTGCTTCGTCGCGTGATTCTGCCACTGCGGTACTGAAGGTGCAGGTGACGGTTTGGCTCGGCCGGATGCGCACGCGTCGCCGCAGACTGAACACCGGATCGAGCACCGCCCCGGTTGTATTCGAAAGCGGTCGATCTTCCATGACAGCGATGGGATTGGCGTTAGTATGACCGCGCCCCAGGAAACGTCCGCGATCAGTCTCATACTGAACTGTGCCGACCAGGTCACCTTCGACGTCCACCGTATGAATAGCCCAGATTGGTTTTTCGTCACTGGAGCGCCGGCGACGGTGGGCCAGGATCGCGCTTTCTGCACCGAAGAATTCTGTTTCAATAAACAAATTGCTGAAGGCCGGATGAGCAGCGTCCGCTCCCGGGGTGGCGAGCACAACCTCGGCGTAGCTGGTAATTTCGATCTCGCGCGTTCGGGTCGAATTGTTGGTTAAAGATATGCGTCGTACTTCCGCGTTATCTTCCGCAGACACGACGATTTCCATGTGCGTAGTGATACCAGCGTCAGTGCGCCAGAAGTCGGCCTTATCTTCTGAAAATGCAACGCGATATGACTGCGGTCGCTTTTGCACTGGTTGGTGACTCGCCGACCACACCGCACCGCTACGTACGTCACGCAAATAGATAAAAGTGCCCCAGTTGTCGCGCGTTACATCTTCCCGCCAACGGGTGACGGCGTTCTCGCCGCAATTTGAATAGCCGGAGCCGGCCGTGGTGACCATGACATTGTAGGTGCCGTTGGAGAGCAGTTGGGTTCGCGGGGTGTCGAGGTCCGCGCTCTCATACACGCGCGTGATCATTCCTTGCGGCGTTTGTACCACGCGACCTGTTAACACCTCTTCAGCGCGCGGGTGGGCTGCCGGTACGCCGGTGGGAATTCGTTCTTGCAGCAGGAGTTCTGTTGCTTGCACCACGGGATCGGCGTGGAAGCGTTTCTCCATGCGATCGTCCTGCAAAACGCTACCGAGCGCCACCAAACTCATACCCTGGTGGTGGGCCATGTAGGCGCGAATCAGCACATGTTTCTGACCCTGTGGTAAGCGCTCGCGGGTGTAGTCAATCGATTCATAGAACCCGTAGGGTGCGAGTGCACCTTCACTTTCCAGGCGTCGCAGGTTCTCGATTGCGGCGCGAGGATTGATTTCGGCTGCCAGGATCGTCGCGTACGGCGCCACAACCAGGTCTTCAATCAATCCGCGTTTTAGACCCAACCCGGGAACGCCAAAAGGTCCGTACTGATAGTTGAGGCTAAGATCGCGTACGTTGTAAGCGGCTTCAGAAATTCCCCACGGCACACCTCGCTCCTGACCATATTCGATTTGGCGGCTGACGATGGTGCGATAAGTCTCATCGAGGAGAGTGCTACGGTAGTTACGCATCACCAGCAACGGCATCACGTACTCGAACATAGTGCCGGTCCAGGAGATCAAAGCTCGGCCGCCGTCGACATTCGTTAGTGGCCGACCCATGCGGAACCAGTGCTCTTGAGGGACGTCGCCTTTGGCGATGGCCACGAAACTCGCAAGTCTGGCTTCCGAAGCAAGCAGGTCGTAGTAAGAGTTGTCGACCCGCGCGGCAGAGCAGTTGTACCCAATCGGGAAGAGTTTGCGTTCACCATCAAACAAGAAGCGGAAGTCCATCTCCTCGATGATCTGGTCGCAGCTTCTGGCCAAGCGCGCCAGCCGACTCAGCAGATCGCTGGCCGCGCTCGCCGATTGTTCAAGGGCGCGCGTCAACCTGGCGGAAGTTTGACTTGAAGGTGTGGTCGCTTCTCCCTGCAGGGCGGCGAGTTCAACCAAGGCGTTGTCGCAGAGTTGCGGTATCTCAGCAAGTGTGGGCACCGCTTGCAATAGATTCAAGAGTGGAGTCAAACGCGCCTGCAGAGTCTTGTCGTGAGTGTTTAATTCTGCTTGCAGCAGGGGCAGCAGGCGGCCCCAACTCACTATCGTCTCGGCATCACGCAGACAAGTCTTCGCTTGATGTTGCAGAGCTCCGACCCACCAGATCAGTTCTTTAAAGTCTGCCCCACCGTGCTCATGCGCGAGAGCATTCACGATGTCGTCGATTTCCGAGGCGCGCCTGGTTAACGAATCGAGCAATACGAACCAGGAAGTCAGGTCCTCACGTCCACCGGTAGCAAGTAGCTTGACACAGGCGGAGATCTCATCGCTCAACTGGCTTACGGTTACTACTTCGGTGCGTTGGCGAAAGCTACGTAGCTTGCTGACCTCATAGGTTATTGCGCCCAATGTGTCGCCCAGGCCATCAATCGACCGCTCTGCGAGGATTTGCGCATCGGGTAATTCGACACACGCTTGCTTGACGGCGATCAGATGCCCGGCGAGATTCCCGCTATCGACCGTGGAGAGATACTGGGGCAAGAGTGGATGCAGTGTCTTCGTGTCGTACCAGTTGAAGAAGTGGCCGTGAAATTTCTCCAGCATGGCAAGAGTGGAAAAGGTGAGTTCCTGCCTTTCCACCAGTTCAAGCGTGCCGATGTAGCCCAGGTCGTGGGCAGAGTGGGTGGCCAACAGGAGCAAGCCAATGTTCGTTGGCGAGGTGCGATGGGCCACCACTGGGGTCGGATCTTCCTGGAAATTGTCTGGCGGTAGCCAATTGTCTTCCGGACCAACAAAGGTCTCGAAGAACCGCCAGGTTCTGCGAGCCACATCACGAGCGAACCGCGTTTCTTTCTCTGTCAGTTGTTTGCGCTCGGGTGGTCGAGGCTTACTCAGCCAGTAGGCAACCAGGGGTGAGGCCAGCCAAATTGCGACAAAGGGACCCATCAACACTAGCCCCCGGGGACGAACCGCAATTGTCAGCGCCAGGGCAAGTAACGAGAGCACTATGGCCGGCAGCATGTAACGCACCAGGCCAAGGAGCCCGCGACTGGCGTATTGCTCAGCTTCAGCCGCGGAAACCCATTCGAGTCGTTTGCGTCGAGAGAACAGTTGCCGGTACAGCGAGCGGACAATGGCATCGCACATCAGGAACGACTGGTGTGGCAGGAACAAAAAAGAGATTGCGATCTGGGCTGTGTTCGTGCGCATGTCGCCCCAGACCGTCCAGAAGTGACTGGTCCAGGGAACTCCCCGCGGATGGATCAAGAGACCAGTAGTCACGTGCAGGTAGACAGGGAAAGCGATAGTCAAGAAGGCAAACAAGGACCAGGGAAGTGGCGTCCCCGGAAGCAAGGTGCACGCCGCCACGAACCAAACGAAGAGAGCCGGTGCCGACAAACTGCGCCGCAGGTTGTCAAAAATCTTCCAGCGCGAGATCAAGGGCAAGGAATTGCGAATCTTTTGGGCATTCTTATCGCGGGTGTGAGCAAACAACCAGCGAGCAACTTGCCAGTCACCGCGAGTCCAACGATGGAGCCGTTTGGCGTAAGACTCGTAGGACGCGGGATAGTCGTCGAGTAGTTCGATGTCCGTAGCCAGGGCGGCTCGCGCAAACAGTGATTCAAAGAGGTCGTGGCTTAAGAGAGTGTTCTCAGGAACGCGGTCTGCCAGGGTAGTTTGGAAGGCGTCGACATCGTAGAGTCCCTTGCCCGTGAAGTTCCCCTCTCCGAAGAGGTCCTGGTAAACATCCGACACCGCTGTTGTGTACGGGTCAATGCCGGTATTGCCGGAAAAGACTTCCACAAACTTCGAGCGCGAGGCACTGCTCAGCGAGATACTCACCCGCGGCTGCAAAATGCCGTAGCCATGCACGACGCGGTTTGTGGCCGCGTCGATCCGCGGTTGGTTAAGTGGATGAATGGCCGTGCCGACTAACTTCCGGGCGACGTCGCGAGGTAGTTGTGTGTCAGAGTCGAGCGTAACTACGTATTTTATTTGCGCCAGCAGAGCGTCGTCGGCGGTACGCACTACAAAGCTGGAGCTGCCGCCGCGCAATAGCCGGTTGAACTCCTCCAGCTTTCCTCGTTTTCTTTCCCAGCCCATCCATCTATTTTCGCCCTGATTCCAAAGCCGACGGCGATGGAAGAGATGAAAGCGATGAGGCTTGTCGCTGCTGTGACGGCGATTCAGTTCTTCGATGCCACTCTGGGCAATGGCGAGCAGTTGGGAATCGGTTGGCATTTCCTCGGCCGCCGCGTCGGGAAAATCTCCCAGCAACGCAAAATAGATGTACTGGTCCTGGTTGGCGAGAAAATGTACTTCCAATCTTTCGATCAGTTCGTTTACTTGCGCCTCGTTGAAAAAGATCGTGGGCACGACGACCATAGTCGAGGCATCTTCGCTGATGCCCTGGGCCGTATCCATTTTTGCCAGCAGGCGAGGTTCGAAAAAGTGAGTGACATCCCAGTTCAATACGCTTAGGGCCAGGTCACTCGCCGGGATCAAGGCCAGCACCAAACCAGCGACCAGGGTGGGCCAGCGCGCTCCATAGTTCAACAACGCCATCCCGAGCAGGGCACCAATCAAAATTAGCAGCAACGCCAAAGTGCCGAGATAGCCGGCGGTCGAATTGCGCAACATGAAACGACGCAGGCTTTCGATAAACTTCGGTTGATAAGAAAAGGTGTGCTCCAGTTGTTCGAGTCCGGCATCGATCAAAAAGTAGCCGACATGATGAGTCGCAGTATCGGGCTCATTGGCTGTCGCGGCTTTTTCCGCCAGGGCTAACACCGTCCTGGCGACCTGAAGTTCGCTCGTTTCGGTGCGCTTGCTGATTCGCTCAATCACGTGTCGATAACGATCTCGCGATTTGAAATCCATCTTGAGATAGGTGCCCGTGGGGTCCTGGCCCAGCAAGGGCTCGATGAGACTTACGCTCTCGAAGAAATCTTCCCAGTCGAGAGTTGAGAGCAGGCGCATGCTGGTGATGATGTTGCCAACCGTGACCTGGGTGGAGGCTTGACGCTGGTGTTCGCCATGGATGATGTGCTCAACACTGACTCTTTCTCGCGCTAGCTGTTTCTCTATCCAGTCCATCACCGGCATTACAGAAGGATCCTGCTCACGCAGGCGCTGGATCAGTTGCACCACGAATGTTTGCTCGAGATGCTCCCTTTTACTCAACCGTTCACTGACCAGTTGCTTGATTCCCGCCGGGTTGCGGGATGCGAGTTCGAGCAGTTTGTCGGCCAGCCTGTCAGCTTCCTCGCGCTGGTCGCGCGCGTGGGACATATTCAGTGCGAGTCGCCGCAGATTCTCTACCAACGCGAGTCGCAGCGTGATTGCGACGGCCCATAACTCGCCTATAGAAAGAGGACTAACGCTTTGGTAGGCAGCGATAAAGCGGCGCAGCGTGTTGGTATCAAGGCGCGAGTCGGTGTGGGCAATCAGCGCCAGGGCGACGGCGTAAATTCGCGGATAGTCAGTAAGTTCGCCTTCCGAAAGTTTTGGCAGTTCGTGATAGTAACCCTTGGGTAGATCCTGCCGAATCTCGCGCAGTTGTTCTTCGACGATGTGGAAATTATCAATCAGCCATTCGGCGGCTGGTGAGATCGCGCGTCCGTTGCGAATAGCCTCCACGAGGATCCGATAGGCGGCGACCAACTTGCGGCCATTGTCCTCGAGTCGCGGCAAGAGTTGCGCGCGGCCCTTCTTCATCACCGTTTTATGTTCCGCAGCGAGCGACTGCGCGAATTGTTCCAGGCGTTCGATGCTGTAGATCTCGCCGCGAATCGTTGGATCGTCGAGGTAGGCTGACTTGCCCCCCAGCTTTGTCGATATAGCTTCGAGAATCTCGGCCATTGAAGAGAGTTCCGGCGCCACTGAATTTCACCGAAGTGAAGCTCCAGCACTGAGTTAAGGACGCGGGGGTGTTAGGGGAACTTCAGAATATCATGAATCGGGAAAGTTCGTAGGTAGTGGTAGTTGGTCAGTGGTTAGCGGTTAGTGGTCAGTAGCCAGTGGTCAATCGTTATAGGACCTATTCGACCTATAGGACCTATTCCCCAAAGACCACTGACTACTGACTAATATAGTATACTGCGCCGGTTTTCATTTTCTTCTTAACGGTCCGCCTGAAAGCATGCGTGTATTAGGAATCGATCCTGGTAGTCAAACAACTGGGTGGGGTGTCGTGGAGGGCGACGGCCGTCGCTACGCACTGCTCGAGTTTGGTTCGATTCGAGCGCCTTCAAGTTTGAAATTTTCCGCGCGGCTCTTGCGGATGTGCCAGGGGATTGAAGAGGTCATTGAGCGACATCGTCCCGACGCCTGTGCGCTTGAAGATGCCTTCATGGCGACTAATGTGAAAGTGAGTATGAAACTGGGGCAAGTTCGTGGGGTCGTGCTCCTAACTGCCGAACGCGCTGCGCTCGAGATACATGAATACTCACCGCGACTCATCAAGCAGACAGTGGTTGGTTACGGTAACGCAGAAAAACATCAAGTGCAGGAGATGGTCAGGCTACTCCTTGCGCTCAAGCAGATACCTGAACCACACGATGCGGCGGACGCACTAGCTGTGGCGATCTGCCATTTTCATCATGCGCAGTTCGCGCAGAAGCTGCGGGCAGCCGATGGACGTGTGGATCTGACGACCGCACTTGCATCACGGCGTCGCAACGTTCGTTTATCCAAATAGAGAAATCGCGTTTCGATTCGTGCCTCACGAACGCGAATCGATGACTTTTTTCAACCTCACCGGAAAAGGAGTCAGAAATTGACAAACCTCACGACCAAACTCTTTCGCCCTGCCGTTGTTTTACTAATTTCCGCCTGCTTTGGCAGTTCAATCGCTCAGAGTCGCAAAGCTCCGCCTGGCGGGCGGACTGCCGTGGTCATTGACGAGCGACTGGCGGCAGTGCGCTCAACCCCGAGCCTATCTGGTGTGCTGGTGCGACGACTGGGTCGCGGGAAGTTGGTGGCAGTGCGGGCAGCCAGGCAAAGTGGCGATGGTCCGATCTTCTTGCTGGTCAACCTGTCGTCACGAACTCA
>DATFRK010000641.1:0-10082 GCA_035263325.1 Pyrinomonadaceae bacterium
AGACGACGGCGCGACCGCGGTGCTTCATGAGTGCTGGCGTTGCCGCGGAGGGTTTGATTACAGCTCCGTTGGGACACAAGTTTCCCCGCAATACGGCAATGCCTCCATCTGCGACTAGCGGTTCCTTCTTTGTGCGAATCACATCACGGTTATGGCATAAGGCTTCGGAGACATTTTCGCCGATCGTTTTTCCGTTTACCGTTAGCGCGTCTCGGTTAATCAGATCGCCCAACTCCTGGATGACAGCTGGCAGGCCACCTGCGTAGTAGAAGTCTTCCATCAAATACTTGCCTGAGGGCATCAGGTTGACGAGGCAAGGAACCCCTCGTCCCAGTCGATCCCAATCGTCGAGTGTTAGCTCCACTCCGAGTCTGCCGGCGATGGCCAACAGGTGGATGACGGCGTTGGTAGACCCGCCAATTGCCCCCACAACCCGAATCGCATTCTCGAAGGCCGGAAGCGTCAGGATCTTTGACATGCGCAAATCTTCGCGCACCATTTCCACAATGCGTTGCCCGGCCATGTGGGCCAGTGCGTAACGCCGGGCATCAACCGCCGGAATCGCGGCATTAGTCGGTAGCCCAATGCCTAATGATTCAACGACGCTGGCCATCGTCGAAGCTGTACCCATCGTCATGCAGTGTCCGTGTGAGCGATTCATGCAGCTTTCCGCTTCGATGAATTCACATTCGGTCATTGCACCCCGACGCACGTCTTCACTGAATCGCCAAACATCCGTACCTGAGCCAATGTCCTGGCCGCGGAACTTGCCGTTCAACATTGGACCACCAGACACCATGATGGCAGGCAGGTCACAACTCGCGGCGCCCATCAACAAAGCCGGGGTGGTCTTGTCGCAGCCTGCGAGCAGGACGACGCCGTCAATTGGGTTCGCCCGGATCGATTCCTCGACGTCCATACTGACCAGGTTGCGAAACAACATGGCGGTGGGACGCATCAATGTCTCGCCTAACGACATGACGGGAAACTCAACTGGAAAGCCGCCCGCTTCATAAACACCGCGTTTGACATGGTCGGCGAGTTCGCGGAAGTGTGAATTGCACGGAGTTAGTTCGGACCATGTGTTACAGATTCCGATCACCGGTCGCCCGTCAAAAAGATGATCAGGCAAGCCCTGATTCTTCATCCAGCTGCGGTGGATGAACCCACCCTTGTCGTTTCCCCCAAACCAATTTGTACTGCGACGTTTCATTTTTTTACTCGAGATAACTGTGCTTAGCTTGCTTCACTGGTGGCAGCGTGAAAACTTTCCGCCTCGACGGTCTTGCGAGTGGCTCGCAAAGACAAAATTAGAAATGAAGCGACGAGGGCGGATGATGCCAGGTAGAGTATGCCACCAAGGTAGGAACCAGTCTTCTTACTCAAATAGCCAACAATGTAGGGACCTACGAAACCTCCCAGATTGCCGAATGAGTTGATCAATCCAATGGATGCCGCCGCGGCGGTTCCGGTTAAGAAACTGGTGGGTAAGGCCCAAAAACCTGGCAAATAACCGGCTGTTCCAGCCGCCGCCACACAGAACATGGCGATCGCAATAGGAGCGTAGTCGCGAGTAACAACACTCATGACGAGGCCAAAGGAAGTGGTCATCATCGCCAATGCTGTATGCCAGCGTCGCTCGCCAGTCTTGTCAGAATGCCAGCCCACGACCAGGATGGCGACGAATCCCACGCAGTAGGGAAGTGCGGAAATGAGGGAAACGACGAAGTTCGGTAAGCCGGAGAGATTCTTGATGATTGATGGTAACCAGAAGTTGAGACCATAAACTGCTGTGACCATGAAAAAGTAAGCGAGCGTGAGCAGTATGACCTCACGGTGGCGCAATGCTTGTAGGATTCTCAACGAGTGCTTTGCCTGCTTCTCTTTCTTTTCTCTTTCTAGTTCAGCGATTAACCAACTCTTTTCGTCTTCGGGTAGCCACTTTGCCTGATGCGGCCGATCGGTAAGGTAGAAGATTGTCACCACGCCAAAAATGATTGCCGGCAGACCTTCAATAATAAACATCCAGCGCCAACCAGATAATCCGAGCCAGTTGAAACGAAGGAGAAATCCTGAGAGCGGAGCACCGACAATATTGGAGACTGAAATAGCGGCCATCAAAAAGGCGACGGCCTTGGCGCGGTCCTGGTAGCGAAACCAGTGACTGAGATAGACAATGATGCCGGGAAAGAATCCTGCCTCGGCCGCCCCTAACAACAAACGAATACTATAAAAATGATTCTTGGTCTGGATGAAGCCGGTGATCATCGCCAGAATGCCCCAGGAAATCATGATCCGAGAGATCCATCCTTTCGCGCTCCACTTTTCCACCAGGATGGTTCCCGGAATCTCCAACACGACGTAGCCAATGAAAAAGATTCCCGCGCCTGTGCCAATGATTTCATCAGTAAAGCCAAGCTCGCCTTTCATGCCTCCAAGAGCCGCAAAACCTACATTCACTCGATCCAGATAGGCAATGACATAAAGGATGAATAAATATGGCATCAGTCGTCGCACTACTCTGCGACGGCATCTCTCAGCAATTGGATTTAGTTCTTGACTGACGCTCGGTGTCACGATTAGTTGGTCCTTAGACATTCCCGATGTTGGATAGTTTGCTGTCACCAACAATCGAAAATCGACAATTGGCAATCGCCATTCAGGCGATATGCGCCCCTTCTGTTTGCACGTACACAGCGTAGAGTGATTGGCTCGCCGTGATGAATAAGCGGTTGCGTTTTGGACCACCGAAGGTCAGATTGCTTACCGTCTCCGGCAAAAGAATCTGGCCAATACGTTGGCCATCCGGCGCAAAGATGTGAACACCATCGAAGCCTTCACCAGCCCACCCGGCGGTGGCCCAGATGTTCCCATCGACGTCGGCGCGCAATCCGTCTGTGCCACCAAGCATCTCAACCCCTTTAACTTTGAGACTCATTGAGGCAAAGAGCTTCGGGTTCTGCAGCTTTTGCCCATCGACCACATCCCAGACTGTAATCGTGCCGGGTGCGCCGGTGTCCACCACATAAAGTTTTTTGTAGTCAGGCGAAAAGCAGAGTCCATTCGGTTTCTTTAGTTGATCGGCGACAAGATCCAGTTTTGTGGTCTTGGTGTCGAGGCGATAAACGGCCTCCTTAATGAGCAACTCACCTTTGTTCCCTTCATAGTTGCCCATGCTGCCGTAGCCGGGATCTGTGAACCAAACCGCACCGTCAGGATGTACCACGATGTCGTTGGGGGCATTGAATGGTTTACCTTGCCATTTATCGGCCAGCACCGTGACCGTGCCATTGTGTTCGTAACGAACGACGCGGCGCGTGCCATGCTCACAGGAGAGTTGGCGGCCCTCAAAATCGAAGGTGTTGCCGTTACTGTTGTTGGAAGGGTTGCGAAACACGCTGACATGACCATCTTCAGCCAGCCAGCGGTGCTGAACGTTGTTGGGGATATCGCTCCACAGCAAAAAGCGGCCCACACCGTTCCAGGCTGGACCCTCAGCCCAAAGCATTCCGGTAAACAATCGCTGAATGGCAGTGTTGCCAATCTTGTATTTAGCGAAGCGTGGATCAAGGACGATTATGTCGCGGTCGGGATAGCGTGTAGGCGGCGCGTTCTGTCCATAGTCCCGGTTTTGACCGAGCGCTGCGGTGGCCAGGGTGGCCGCTACAGTACCGCCAATGAAACTCCGGCGGCCTAGTTTCATTTGTGCTTCGGAAAGTTGATCTGCCAAGTCTGACTCGCCTCCTTACTGAAGTGAGTGCCAATCTGAGTAGAGCTATAGAGTTAGAACGATTGCCGCTTTTTGGTGGAGCCCGAGAGTTTGCAGATTAAATCATGAGTTGGCAAAAAATGGCTTCAAAAAAACAGCGAGAGGGAGATACCACTGGGCTTTAGCGGGTGGAGTTTCAAGTTCAACCTAGTTTACGGGTCACCCGACGGAGAGATACCACCGGGCTTCAGCCGGTGGAGTTTCAAGTTCGGCCTAGTTTACGAGTCACCCCGACAGAGAGATACCACCGGGCTTCAGCCGGTGGAGCTTCAATTTCAACCTACAGAAAGTGATGAGAGTCGTTGTTAGGCTGAAGTTGAAGCTCCACTGGCTGAAGCCAGTGGTATCACTTCACAGGATAGCTCATCGTCTAGGCTGAAGTTGAAGCTCCACCGGCTAAAGCCCGGTGGTATCACTTCACAGGATAGCTCATCGTCTAGGCAGAACTTGAAGCTCCCCCGGCTGAAGCCCGGTGGTATCTAAAACATTAACTTCAAAGCAATCTGCCCGATGCGTGGGTCCATCGCGGTACGCAATCTGCCAAAATTCCCGTTGTTGACGGTGGAAAAGTTATTCACCGTGCCCTCATCACCCAGGAAGTTGACCTGATTGAACACGTTGAAGAACTCGCCGCGCAACTGCAGCTTGAACTTCTCAGTAACGGCGAAAGTTTTAGAAATCCCCATGTCCCACGAGTAGAAGCCCGGGAATCGCAGACTACCCTTACCAATATTTCCAAAAGTGTTCTTGACGGTCGGATCGGTTGCCAGTTTGAAGGCAGCCGGATTGAGCCACAACTTACACGCGGCAACACCGACGCAGGCACCGGAGGTGTACGGATCGGTGCCCGTAAAACTTCCGCGGTCTAGGCCGATGCCTGTTCCCGAAATGTCGGTGCCCTGGTTGACTGTCATCGGGCGACCAGTCTGGGCCTGTACCAAACCGCTTAACTGCCAGTCGCCAAAGAAAGCGCGCAACACCGAATTCTGTCCTTTCAGGCTGGGCATTTGCCAGATTGAGGAAGCGACAAAGCGATGCGTGTGATCGAATTCTGATGGACCATAGTCAAACTGATGGCGCAGTGGATCGTCCCAGGGCCGGGCTGAAGAGGTATCGAATCCGGTTACTCCGGCGCGCGGCGGTAAATCATCGAGACTCTTGGACCAGGTGTAGTTGGCCAGCACCATCAATCCTTTTGACATTCTCTTCTCGGCTGACAACTGCAACGAGTTGTAGTTCGCATTAATGTCCTGCAGGTCTTGTTGCACGGTGCTGAAGAGTGGGCTACCGGCAATCGCGTTCAGCCTGGTGGGCGTCGCGCTGGTAGTGCCCACCGGTCGAGGATTCAAGTTTAGAGTCTCCGTCAAGTGACTGCTGTGCGAACCGACGTAGGCAATGCGGGCCAGGATCTCTTCCGGCAATTGGCGTTCAACGGTGAGGTTCCAGTTGTACACAGTGGGTGGCTGATATTTGTTTACTGGATCCCAACTCAGCACAAATGTTCCCAAACCAAATGAAATGTTCTTGGCCGGTGGATAGGTGAAGGGGAATGGATACGCTGCTGCTTGATTGGTACAGCCCTGTAGAGCCTGGGTAGCCGGCAGCGTGCAAAGTGGATCGCTAAAAGTTCCTGGATTAACCACACCAGTATTGAGCACAAACTGCGGACTGAAGGGAGTTAGGTCCGCAAAGCGGTTGTTGATGATCCCCGGAATGCGCGTGTCATAAAAGATGCCAAAGCCACCGCGAACGCTGGTCTTACTGTCTCCGAACACGTCGTACGCGAAACCAACGCGCGGCGCAAAGCTCGTATAGTTTGGTCTAACGCCATTCTCAGGCACCCCCGCGTCTCCCGGGAAGAAGACACCCGGAGGTGCGTTGGGAAACTGAGTTGAGCGCACCCCGGCAATTAGATCAGGCAGACGGAATTGCTCCTGTCGCCCTTTTATTTCGCGCCAGGGCAGGGCGGGTTCCCAACGCAAACCCAGATTCAACATCAATCGCCGGCTAACCTTGAAGTTGTCCTGGATATAGAGACCGATGAAGGTGTTGCGATTGTTTTTGAACTCACCCGCACCCTGACGAAAGGCGAGGTTACCGCTATAGTCAGTTAGCTTGCCCGCCAGGAAATTGGCCAGCGATGAAAAGCTGAATTCCGCTGGTTGGAAGAACTGATTCAATAGATCGACCTGGCTGCGTTCGATGATGCCACCAAAGCGCAGATCGTGTTTGCCAACAACCATGCTGACGTCATCGGCCCAGGTCAAGTTGTTTCGGATAAAGCTCGCCTGGGGATTGTCGCCAAAGTTAAAGACGCCATTGATGCGCACTTGTTGAATGGCCTTTTCCGGAGACTGGAAAGGAAGTTTTACGCCGAGATCAGTTACGTCTATTGCATCCGCGGCTGGACCACGAGTGGCGTTCTCGGGTGCATAGCTAAAGCGAAAATCGTTGATCAGGGCCGGCTTGAAAACATGGGTCCAGTGACCGAGATAGTTTTGGGATTTGATGGTTGAACCGTCCGAGTAGATGAGCAAGTTGCTAGGATCGAAGACCGCGTTGCGCGTGAAGTGATCGTAAAAATAACGAAATGTCAGTTGGTCTTTGCTGGAGAATTCGTGGTCAATCCGGACTGTGAATTCGCGAAAATCTTGCTGATCTGGTCTGAAGAAGGTCGCACTGTTGAGATTAGGATTGCCGGTGGCCACGCCAAGCGGAATATGCGTTAAGAGATTGATAACCGCGGGATCAGTCGCGGTCGCGCGCGCAGCAGCACTTGGCACGCTGGCAGTTTGTCCTGCCAAGAGGTTTCGTTGGATCGTTTGTTGATAGCCGGCAAAAAAGAAGGTCCTATTTCTTCCATTGTAGAGAGCGGGGCCGCCTTCGCCGAATCTTGGCAAGAAGAGAGGGCCACCAAACGTTCCGCCAAACTGGTTGCGTTTGAGTTGATCCTTCGTCGGCGCATGCCAGGGACGGGCATTGAAGACCGAGTTGCGCAGAAACTCAAAGGCATTCCCATGAAAGTTATTGTTACCTGACTTGGTGATGACGTTAACCACGCCCCCCGCATTCTGACCGTACTGGGCGCTGTAGTTGCTAGTCTGCACACTGAATTCTTGCAGTGCGTCCGGCATGGGGAACGGTTGATTCACATTGGTGTATTCATCAACGTTGTTGCCGCCGTCCAGTTGATAGCTAACCTGGTTCTGCCTAGATCCATTGGTGACGATCGCGACCGCGCCCGGGAATGTCTTGGTGGCGCCTTGGAGCGCGCCACCGGCAAACGTGCCGGTAGGGCTCGCAGGATTGGTGGGGTAACTAACTGTACCTGCCACGAGGAGGCTGAGTTCGGCAGCATTGCGCCCGTTGAGTGGCAACTCTGAAATGCTGCGCTGTTCGATAACTGCCTTGATCGTCGAGGTACTGGTGTCGACTTGCTCACCAGCACTTGTTATCGAGACTGACTCCGAAACGTTGCCTACCTGCATTGTCGCATTGGTAGTTAAGGTCTGATCGGCCTGTAGCGTCACACCCTTCTGATCAAAAGTGTGAAAGCCGGTTGCCTCGATGGTGAGGTCGTATTGCGCCGGTCTCAGCGAGTCGAGAACGTAGTAGCCACTCGAATCGGTGTTAGCAGTTCGCGAGAATCCTTTGCCAGATTCCTTAACTGTCACAGTTGCGTTCGGAATGACTGCGCCCGACGGATCCTTTACAGTGCCAACGATCTTTCCGAAGCCCTGAGCGTGTGCCGCGTTGCAGAAGGCAACTGTGACCAAGAGAATAAGACCTAAGGTTGATACCACCTCACGCTGGTTTGTCAGGATTCCCCTCAATCTCATGGCGTTCTCCTTAAGCTGAGTGAGCAGAGTGTCGCTGAGCCGTAGCCGGGGACTCCAGAATGATTGATTGTCTGCGAGCGAAGGAGTCTTATCGGTGCGGCATTTCGATTAGTTCGTAATCCGCAGCGCTGGTCTAGAGCCAGGATCTACTTCTTAACTTTGGACCAGCACGGCCAATAGAAGTTGGCGAGGAGTGCAACGATTCCGTATTCAGTTCGCGTGAACCGAGCCCAAAGAATACACCTAAACACCAACTTCTCGATCGTGTTTCTCGATTCCCGATTGATATACCATTACGCTCTTGAAGATCAATATGGTATGACCATTGTGCGTAATGGGCTCCTTTTATCACGGCCTGCGTTCACCGGTCAAGATTATTGTCCGCGGCAGAACATATTTGCGATCGCTTAGGTAATTTCTGATCTGATAAGTCTTGACACGTGTCTGCGGCGGTGTTAATTGTCCCTCCGCTCGCACAAACTATCAGCGGTGAAGTAAGGTCAATTCAAACGTTTTGTCGTTAATGGTCAAACCATAGTCCGGTTCTTTCGTTTAAACGAACGTTATTCTAAGGAGTCTCGCCCGGGTAGAGTCCAACGTCCGCAGGTACGAAAAGAACGCCGTCAATTAGAGCCGTTTGACTTGAACTCCACAGGCACTAGATCCGAATGAGGTTGCAGGAAGCACCCTGGTTATGGCAGAACACTCAGACTCGCCGGAAGAACTTCTTATCTCAAGACAAGTAGAACGGAGAAACTAATGCGCAGGACACTATTCAGGTCGGCTTGGTCAATCGTTACCGTAATTATTGGCACTCTCGGGTTCTTCGGCGTTCACTTAGTTTCTTCTCCAATTGCCGCGGTTCAACCAGCCGAAGCTGCGCAAACTCAAACAAGTACCGCTGCCACTGTTGGCGGGTTTGACGTGAGAGCATTTGGCGCGAAAGGCGACGGCAAAGCACCTGATACGCCTGCGGTGAACAAGGCGATCGAGGCCGCGGCGGCGGCCGGTGGCGGAACGGTAGTCTTTCCAGCAGGAAACTATCGCTGTTTCTCAATTCACCTGAAGAGCAACGTCAGCCTCTACCTGGATCAGGGCGCGACCATTCTCGCCGCCGATCCCCGGGACGGAGACGGCAAATACGATTCGCCCGAACCAAATCAGTGGGACCAGTTTCAAGACTTTGGTCATAGCCATTGGCACAACAGTTTGATTTGGGGCGAGAACCTGGAAAACATTGCCATCCTCGGACCAGGTAAGATTTGGGGGAAAGGTTTGGTGAGGGCGGGAAATCAATCACGCACCAGGGAGCAAAACGATGCCCTTGGCAACGCACCTTCCGATCCGCGCGCCGGCCCGTTTGGTTATCCGAATCCGCGCGATGCTGTTGAATCAGGTTGGGGTAACAAGGCGATTAGTCTGAAACTGTGTCGCAATGTGATCTTGCGCGACTTTACGATACTCCATGGCGGACATTTCGCTATCCTCGCCACCGGAGTAGATAACCTCACCATCGATAACCTCAAAATTGATACCAACCGCGACGGGATTGACGTCGATGCCTGCAAGAATGTTCGAATCTCCAACTGTACAGTGAACTCTCCGTTCGATGATGGTATCTGTCCTAAGAGTTCTTTCGCGCTGGGATACGCGAGGGTCACTGAGAATGTAACTATTACCAATTGCCAGGTGAGTGGTTATGACGAGGGCACGCTGCTCGATGGCACTTACAAGCGCGAGTTCAGAAATCAGAATGGCACCTTTAGCCCGACCGGACGAATCAAGTTTGGCACCGAATCGAATGGGGGCTTCAAGAACATCACAGTCTCCAATTGTGTTTTTGACTATTCTCGTGGTCTAGCCCTCGAAGCCGTTGATGGCGCCCAACTAGAAGATGTGACCATCAACAACCTGACGATGCGCGACATAAGTAACTCGCCAATATTTCTGCGACTCGGCGCCAGGCTGCGTGGTCCAAAAGACAGCACTACCGTAGGCGCCCTACGCCGGATAATCATCAGCAATGTTGTTGTTTACAACGCCGATCCAAAATACTCGTCGATAATTAGCGGCATTCCGGGGCAGGCGATTGAAGATGTCCGCCTGAGCAATATTCGAGTCTACGCGCGCGGGGGTGGGACGAAGGAACAGGCGGGGCTCGAGCCTCCCGAAAAGGAGGACACCTATCCCGAGCCTACCATGTTTGGCGAGTTACCTTCGTATGGCTTCTTCATTCGCCACGTGAAGGGGTTGAGTTTGCGTGATGTGGAAGTCAGCTATATCAAGGAAGATCGGAGGCCGGCGTTTCTCTTGAATGATGTAACAGGCGTTGACCTGCACAATGTGAAGGGGCAGCACGCGGCAGATGTGTCGACGTTTGTGCTGAAGAACGTTTCTGATTTCAATGCCAGTCAATGGTGGCCTTTTGCCGACACGCGCCTGGGGAAGATCGATTTGAAGAAGTTCTAGAGCTC
>DATFRK010000642.1:0-4979 GCA_035263325.1 Pyrinomonadaceae bacterium
ATGAACGTGAATCACCACGGCGCAAGGCCGTGGCATGAAGACTTCATATGAGTCGACCAATAATTAAGAGCATCTTCTTTATCCTGCTCACCGTTGCAGTGGCCTCAGCGCAACAGCTCAAGCGCGAGCAATGGGGCGCCATGCCCGTCGAGGTCTCGCGTAGTGGAGACAAATGGACCATTAAGGGTCAGAAGAATGTAATTACAATCAAGCAATCAGATCTCACGCTGTCAATCCAAGCTGGACCAGCGACCTGGACCATGTTGCCGTCAAACCTCGGCGACCTGGTGGTTAGAACCAAAGGCGAAGACGCGTCGCTACGCTTAGCGGACGCCCAGAAAATTACCATTACGCCCTACGACGCGGCTTTCAAGACAGGAATTAAGATCACTCTTTCGGGCTGGAAGCATAGTCAAGCGGCCCTCGACCTGCAGTTGTTCCTCACCGTCTGTTTGCAAGGAAAGGATGAAGAGGTCGTCTTCGACGTCGCCGCCAATGAACGCAACTCTCTTATTCGTCAACTCGACTGGCCAGCGGCGCTTGATGCTCGGGAAGTTGACTACACGTTGTTAAGTAACGGACGTGGCACGCTGCTGCCCCGCGACTGGCCCAAAGAGTACTACCCGATTCGCACTATCACACCCGAAGGAAAAATCGCTGCCAGTGATCACAGCTTGTTGCAAAGTCACTTGATTGAATCGTGGTCTATGTCGTGGTGGGGGTTTCAAAAGGGTAAGTCCGGCATGATGGTGATCGTCGAAACTCCAGACGATGCCGCTTACCAGTTCGCCCATCCGGCGGGTGGTCCAACCGTCATTGGCCCACGCTGGCGGGCTCAGTTGGGCCGTTTCGGTTATTTGCGGACGGTGCGAATGTGTTTCATCACCGTCGGTAACTACGTCGACATGGCCAAACGATACCGCCGTTATGCGAGGGAGAGCGGGTTGTTTGTCTCGTTAAAAGAAAAGATAGCGCGCACTCCCGCGGTTGCTGACTTAATCGGCGCGGGACAGACGCGTGTCAGCATCCTGCGCAACTTGAAACCAGACAGCGATCGCTACGATACGAAAGACGTGGCCAAGAACTATAGCTTGACTACCTTTGCCGAACGAACCCGACAACTGCGCGAACTGAAAGCCAAGGGGGTCGAGCGCCTGCTCGTGTTTGTTTCGGGTTGGCCGCACCTGGGTTACGATCGGCAACATCCCGACTCCCTACCGCCTCCTGAAGCCGCTGGCGGTTGGGAAGGGATGAAGACGTTGATCGACACTTGCCGGGAACTGGGCTACCCGGTCATTTTCCATGACCAGTATCGTGACTACTACCTCGACGCGCCCTCTTACAACGAGCAATTCGCCGTCCATGAAGAGGACGCTTCGCTGCCGCCGCAACAGTTCCCCGGTTCGCGCTTCGGCGATGCGAAGCGAGGCGACCTTCCTTTGATGCGTCACTGGGATGGCGGCACGCAGGCCTATCTCAACGCTCGTTTTCAGTTGGGTCACTTGCTGAAGAACTATCAGCTTCTTTTTGATCACGACATTCGCACCCAGGGAATCTACATCGACGTCGTTGGTTATGTGCCACCCGACGAAGATTTCAACCCCGAGCATCCCACGACGCACAGCGACGCGATGCGTGGCCAAATTGCGATGCTCAACTGGTCGCGACAAAATCTAGGGATCGTTGCTACTGAAGCGGGTGCCGACTGGGTGGTTCCCTACGTGGACGTGATCAATTCATCTGGTGGTGGTAGCAAAGCTATCCTGGTACCGCTCTACAACCTGGTCTATCACGATGCGGTAATAGTTTCGTTTGGCGCTCGCGACGAGAAGACGTTGTTGCAGGGACTATTGTTTGGTGGCGTGCCGGAAATGCCGTTTGCGCAAACAAACATTTCTGAAAGAACGGCAACTTTGATGCGGCAAATGATCTTGCTCCATAAACGGATCGGCCTGCTGGAGATGACAAAGCACGAGTTTCTTGCTAGCAATTTTCGCAAAGAACGAACGACCTTTGCCGACGGCACTACTGTCACCGTCGATTGGGATGCGAGTACCTATAAAATCGAACCTGAATTGAAGTGAAGTTGAAAGACGTCTGTCAAAAAAGTCGCAAGTCAGGAAAGTGGACCCTATTCGCGCTGCTTCTTTCCGCCGTAGTCCTATGGGGAAATGTAGTGGCCACACCACGCTTCGATGTCGCAGCTTTCGACCGCCAGCGCGTGGTCAAGGCTGCCGACAAGTACCTGAAAGAAGAGCCAATCACAATTACAGCGGCAACTTCCTCACGCAGCGCCGGTGGTGTGCATGACTTCTTCTCCGAAGGCGACTACTGGTGGCCTGACCCGCAGAATCCCGATGGACCATACATCCAACGCGATGGTATGACTAACCCGGACAACTTTGTCGCGCATCGTCGATATTTGATGCGCCTGAGTGTCCAGGTCCCAGCGCTCGTGGCCGCCTGGAAGTTGACTAAGGACCCGCGTTACGCCAGGCACGCAGTCAAGCATTTGCACGCCTGGTTTGTTGCAGCAGACACGCGCATGAATCCGAACCTGCAATATGCGCAGGCAATTCATGGCCGGTTCACCGGTCGCGGCATAGGAATTATCGATACCATTCACCTGGTTGAGGTGGCACGAGCGATTGAAGTGTTGGAGAGCTCGTCATCCGTGACGGCTGCAGAGTTTCAACCGATCAAAAAGTGGTTCAGCGACTACTTAACCTGGATGACGACCAGCAAGAATGGGTCTGATGAACGCGACGCCAAGAACAATCACGGTACCTGTTGGGTGATGCAAGTCGCTGCTTTTGCGCATCTCGTTGGGAACCAGGAATGGCTCGCTTCCTGTCGCGAACGGTTCAAAACAGTGTTGGTGCCCAATCAGATTGCGATGAACGGAAGTTTTCCCGAGGAATTGCGGCGGACAAAGCCTTATGGCTATTCGCTTTTTAATCTCGACGCGCTGGCCACCATCTGCCAGATTCTTTCCACGCCGCAGGACAATCTCTGGCAGTTTATTTTGCCTGACGGTCGCGGAATGAAAAAGGCGCTCAGTTACATGACTCCTTATATTAAGGACAAGAAAAGTTGGCCGCTCAAACCTGATGTCATGTACGACGCCGAGTGGCCGATGCGACACTGTAGCTTGTTGTTTGGCGGTCGCGCGCTCGATCAGGCTGACTATGTTGAATTATGGAAGACGTTGCCGGCTGACTCGAGTGTGGATGAGGTCATTCGCAACTTTTTTATTCGTCAACCAGTGTTGTGGAGTTGAGACAGAGAGGCTCAATAGATGAGGATAGGAAAAGCTTTGTTGCTCGTGAGTTTGTGCTCATTGTTGCTTGGGGCTGCGTCGCTTTCCGTTAGGAGCGCAGGCCGCCCGCCTGCTCAGTTGCGCTCGTTGGGTGAGACAGCACGCGAGCCGCGTGCTGTCCCTGTGGAAACCAAGGCAGAACGCGACGCGCGCATGCGTTGGTGGCGCGAGGCGCGCTTCGGCATGTTTATTCACTGGGGCCTTTACGCGGTTCCTGCCGGCGAGTACAAGGGACTGCGTTCGGACCGTATTGGTGAGTGGATCATGGAATGGGCCAACATCCCACGGGCCGACTACGAAAAGTTTGCCGCGCAGTTCAATCCGGTTAAGTTCGATGCCCGTGAATGGGTGCGCATCGCCAAGGATGCAGGCATGAAATATATCGTGATCACGTCCAAGCATCACGACGGTTTTGCGTTGTACGACAGCAAGGTCAGCAACTACGACATTGTTGATGCCACTCCTTATCATCGCGATCCGATCAAGGAACTGGCGGCCGAAGCAAAGAAGCAGGGACTCAAGTTTTGTTTCTATTATTCGATCCTCGACTGGCACTATCCGGCTGCCTACGTGGATGCGCCAGGGAAAGATGCGACCGCTGGTAACAGGACTACTAAGCTCAAGCCCGGTGGCAAAGAAGAGTATTTGCAGTACATGAAGGCCCAACTGCGCGAATTGATCACAAATTACGATCCGGCGGTACTGTGGTTCGACGGCGAGTGGCAGGATTGGTGGACTGAAGCTGACGGCAAAGATCTTTACCAGTACGTGCGCAGTTTGAAGCCAAACATCATCATCAACAATCGCGTCGGCAAGGGCAGGCAAGGAATGCAGGGAATGAGTAAGACTGACCAGGAGTATGCCGGAGATTTTGGTACGCCTGAACAGCAGATTCCGGCGAATGGTCTCCCGGGTGTCGACTGGGAGAGTTGCATGACGATGAACAATACCTGGGGCTTCAAGTTTTATGATGACAAATGGAAGTCGTCGGAAACTATCATTCGCAATCTGATCGACATTGCGTCTAAGGGCGGCAATTACTTATTAAATGTTGGACCAACTGCGGAAGGTTTGATTCCGGCGCCAAGCGTTGAGCGCCTGGCAGCGGTGGGTGCCTGGATGAAAGTGAATGGTGAAGCGATCTACGGCACGACGGCGAGTCCTTTTGCAAAGCAACTGGAGTTTGGTCGCGCGACGAGCAAGCCCGGGCGAGTGTATTTAGAGGTCTTCAACTGGCCTTCTGATGGGAAGCTTGCGGTGCCAGCCTGGGGCAAGTCGATTAGCAAGGCATATCTGTTGGCATCGCACACGGGCCTGAAGTTTACCTCTGGAACGGACGGGATAACGATCCAATTGCCTGTTAAGGTTCCCGATCAGATTGCGAGCGTGGTGGTTTTGGAAAGCAAAGATTGAGATTCTAGAAAAGCGTGTGATTTGGTGAGATACCACCGGCTTCAGTCGGTGGAGTTTCAGTTTCTACCTAGTCCAAGATATCTTGTGCATCTCTTAAGATACCACCAGGCTTCAGCCGGTGGAGTTTCAGTTTCAACCTAGTGGGATATCTTGTTCGTCTCTTGAGATACCACCCGGACTTCAGCCGGTGGAGTTTCAGATTCAACCTAGTGGGATATCTTGTTCGTCTCTTGAGATACCACCCGGA
>DATFRK010000643.1:0-2464 GCA_035263325.1 Pyrinomonadaceae bacterium
CAGACCAAAGCTGAAGCAGATTTCATTGAGCGACAACTCGACGTCGCGAAAGGCGCCAGGGTGTTGGATGTACCGTGCGGCAATGGTCGGCTTTCCCTGGAGCTCGCGGCGCGCGGCTACCAGTTAACCGGCGTCGACTTCGCTGCGGAGTTCATCGCCGAGGCAAAAGCCAACGCGAAGGCTGCAGATTTAGCGGTCGACTGGCAGGAGCGAGATATGCGCGACTTGCCGTGGCCAACTAAGTTTGACGGCGCGTTCTGTTTTGGTAACAGCTTCGGCTACCTGGACGAAGAGGAGAACGAGGATTTCCTAAAGGCGGTGAGCTTGGCTCTTAAGCCTGAAGCCGTCTTCATTCTCGATGCTCCGGCCACTGCGGAGTGCAGTCTTCCCACCTTTGCCGAGCACCGTTCCTTCCCCATCGGCGACATTACGCTTGCCGTAGATAATCGTTACGATCATGAACAATCGCGCCTGGTCACTGACTACCATTTCATTCGTGACGGGCAGGACGATTGCCGCCCCGGTTCACAACGGGTTTACACCTACCGTGAACTCGCAAACCTGTGTCGCAAGCACGGTCTGAAGGTGGAGGCGAGCTACAGCTCTCTTACCGGCGATCCCTTCCACCTTGGCGCCCATCGATTGCTATTGGTCTGCAGGAAGACCTCTGCGTAGGGAATCTCACAAACCAGGTAGCGATGACTGGCAGTGGTCTCCGGTGCCCTGTCTCTCATCGACCAGCCCTGCTTGACAGTCGGGCTACTGCACCGGGCAACTCACTCAGGTGCTTCCAGACAACCTCTCAGGCTCCCCCCGCTTCAAACCATTCACTCTTCCCCGTTGCTCACCAAACTAAATCCTTAGTCGACTGGAGGTCCCGATGAAATCCAGATTCTCCTTCCTTTTGCTTGTCTGTCTCACATTAGTTCTTACTAAAGTTGCACTGGCCAAGGAGTCTCCCGAGGTTTTGGCTCAATTGTCGATATCGGAAAACCCGGCTGAAGCGAGCGCCGCCATTGCCAAGCTGCGAGCGCTGGGTCCAGCTGGTCTACAAAGTCTGCTTGAGAGCTACACCCCGGAGATCAACCGACATGTTGCAGATCCCGCCCTGCCCAATACTGCGGCCTGGACCCGCATCACTACGGCACTCGATGCCGTTAGCCAGCAGAAGAATAGTTATCTCTCAGGTCTCTACTGGTACACCGACCTGCAGGAAGCAGAAAAAGCTGCTCGACAAAGTGGCAAACCGATCCTCTCTTTGCGTCTGCTAGGAAAACTTAGCGAAGACCGCAGCTGTGCCAACAGTCGCTTCTTTCGCACGATCCTCTATTCAAACGCCGCGATTGCCGATTTGTTGCGCACTCACTTTGTGCTGCACTGGCAGACAGTGCGTCCTGTCCCACTGATCACGATCGATTTCGGCGATGGCCGCAGACTGGAACGCACCATTACCGGCAATAGCATCCACTACATTCTCGACTCCGATGGTAATTTGATTGACGGGTTACCAGGTGTCTATGGACCACAGGCGTTTGCCCGCGCGTTGCAGGAAGCTGAAGGCGTGTTTCAGAAGTTACAAGGCAAAAACAAAGGTGCGAGGCGCATGTTGTTGGCAAATTATTATGCCCAACGACTTAACACGATCTCGCTCGCCTGGTTGGCGGATACCAACAAGATCGGCGGCCGGGCGCCGGCGGGTTTTCGAGTCGTAAAGGGTCAAAATGGAGAAGCGGTGAGCATCATGCCGTTGGCGGTGACGAAAATGGTAGCGGAAGAGACTGTGCTGCGAGCGATGACCGAGCACACTGAAGCCCTGGGAAAGATTACTGATGAGGGGGCCTGGACCAAACTGGCGTTGCTCCATAGCGCCGAGGCCCAACTCGATGAACAGAGCATTAGCCTGGTCAAGCGTCAGTTGCGGAACTTGCCTGACAGTGACAAGTCAATGAATGCGTTGCTGCAGAAGTTTCAGTTGACGGTGGCGTTAGATACGGTGCGCAACGAATATAAGCTGCACTCCCAGTTGTATGCGTGGTTGGCCACGGATCGCGGTCGCAGTACTGTCGATACCATGAATGAAAAGGTTTACGCGGAACTGTTTCTGACACCAAAGTCAGACCCATGGCTCGGCTTATTACCGATGGATACCTACACCGGGCTGGAGAATGCGGGAGTGGTGAATCGTCAATAGCTATCTTTCTAAGTGCGTTCTTGTCGATCATTGCTCATGTTCGTATGACCAATGATCCGCCTTTCGCTAAGACGTGGCATTCAAACCAATCTTTGCGCCATAATCCTCACGCTTTCGCACCTCCACTCTGAAACGGTCACGCCATGTTGAGAAGTCTCCTTTTGCTCGGGCTCTTGTCGTCTTCACTAATCGCTCAATCCCCAGTCCAGACGAAGGTACGTAACTACCGCGTCGCCAACGAACAAAAACTCGTGCAAGAGTTTCTCAACCTGC
>DATFRK010000644.1:0-5417 GCA_035263325.1 Pyrinomonadaceae bacterium
CGCCCCGGTTAACCGTTCCACTCCCGGCGCCTCCAGCTTACGCCACTGCACACCGGTCGCAACTAGCAGAGCATGACAGCTGAGTTCCGCTCCGTTGGCCAGCTTGAGAAAACGATATGGGCCATCCACACGAACCTCAGTAGCCTCCGCCGAAATAATCTCAACGCCAAATCGTCTGGCCTGGACCACGGCGCGGCGCGCAAGATCGGCGCCCGTCAGTCCACTGGGAAAACCGAGATAGTTTTCGATGCGGCTGGACATGCCTGCCTGCCCTCCGGGCGCTTCGCGTTCGATCATGACCGTTCTCAGACCCTCGCTCGCGCCATAGACTGCCGCGGCAAGTCCTGCCGGACCTCCACCGACGATTGCCAGATCGTAGAACGCTTCCGTCGCCCGAGTCTTAAGCCCGGCGTGTTCGGCAAGGTCTGCGAGTGAGGGCTGCTTCAGACGGGCTCCGCTGGGAAGAATGACGACCGGCAGATTTTGCGTCTCCTCTTCTTCCAGCAACTCAACCAGGCCGCGGACTTCTGAGTCAGAGACAGCAGTTTCGATGTCCAGCCATTGATAGGGAACATGATTGCGTGCCAGGAAGTCTTTGATGCTATGCGAGGCCGGTGACCAGCGATTTCCTAATACCCGGATGCCTTCGAACTGTGGCGGGAACGCTGCTTCCCAATCCTCAAGCAGTTCGTCAATCACCGGATAAAGATTTTCTTCCGGCGGGTCCCAGGGTTTGAGCAAGTAATGGTTGACGCTTGCTTCGTTGATAGCGGCAATCGCTGCCTCGGTGTCGGCGTAAGCGGTCAATAACACGCGTTTGGCATCGGGATAGAGCGTGATTGCCTGCGCCAGAAACTCGACGCCGGATATTCCCGGCATCCTTTGATCGATCAGGAAGAGTGCGATCGAGTTGTTCCTGATTTTCAGCTCTCGAACAGTCTCCAGGCCTTCTTGTCCCGATCCAGCCCGCAACACGCGATAATCGCTGCCGTACTTCCGCCGCAAATCGCGCTCAATTGCGCGCAACACCTCACGATCGTCATCTACCGCTAATAATACCGGTTTGGCCATAACCTATTGGTGCTCCATAAAATGCTGGCAATGAAGCGCATAAAGCGTGATATTGAAAATCTGTTACCTCTTTGTGGGCCGAGGTCTCATTCTGCCACGTAATGACATTTGGCGCATCAAGCGGTGGTGACGACCAGATGCGATCCACGAATTCACGGGAACTCACACCAACGAATTCCACCGTCAAAGCTAATTGATCTCTAAGCCTCTTGGTACGCTCAAGTACCAACGAACAAAAGTGGTTTGTGATCCCTGTATTGCGGTTATACGTCCGTTTGAATGCTCTGTATTCTTTTCACGCCAAACCTAAGCACGCTCCAGGTTGAGTGCTCTCCACTCGGCAACTAGTGATTCGTTGTATGACTAAGTGGAATGTAGCTCAACGTTTCAATTGTGCGATTCGTCGATCCTGTTGCAGCGATTGGTCTCGGTTTTGCTACCAGACTCTCACTTGAGTCTGAGCGACGACAGCTACATTTGGATTGGCAGAGAAAAAGGAGGGGCAATGAACGAAAAGCAATTGACGGAATTGATCTATCAGGCTCTCGAGACTGAGTTGGGTGGCGTGCAGGTTTACACCACTGCCCTGCGCTGTGTCGAGAACGAAGACTTGAAGGAAGAATGGGAAGAATATCTGGAGCAGACGCAGAATCACGTGCAAATCGTCCAGGATCTAATGGAATCTCTGGGCCTGGATCCGGCGAAGGAAACCCCGGGCCGAGAAGTTGTGCGACACATTGGGGAGTCTTTAGTCACTGCGATGGAATTAGCATTGGAATCGGGCGAGCCGGGAGCGGCTCAACTGGTGGCAGCTGAGGCCGTAGTGCTGGCGGAAACGAAGGATCATTTGAATTGGCACCTGCTGGGCGAAGCAGCTAAATCTTTGAAAGGCGACCAGGCAAAGGCCATCAAGTCGGCCCATGAAGAAGTGGAAGATGAGGAGGATGAACATCTCTATCACACGGCGGGTTGGACGAGAGAATTGTGGATCGAGTCGCTGGGAATGCGAGCTGTTTTGCCGCCGCCTGAGGAAGTCAAGGATGTAAAGACGGCAATCGGCGCAGCCCGGGCGCAAAGCGCGCGTAAGCAAATGTAGCAAGGTCAGTCTGGCAGGAAATAAAATCGGGCGACCTTCAGTTGGTTCTGATCGAGACCGGCCTGGCCATGAGAGATGTAACTCAAACTTTCAGCTTTCTCTTCGTCGCCAGGCCGGTCGATCGGGCTAATAATCTCAACCTTCAGTATCTTTACCGCTGCTGTCCTGGCTCTTCTTAAACTGCTCGCCTGCCGGTTACCAATTGAAGGATCAACACTATTGCGGCAACTACGAGCAATAGATGGATCAGACCGCCGCCAAAATGACCGACTAATCCTAGCAGCCAAAGAACAAGAATAATCACGAATATTGTCCAAAGCATAAACACACCCCCTTAACCAGTGAAGGCCCCTCTTGCACATGAAATCATCGCTCTTTCCGTTCATCGTTGGTGTCACAAAGGATGAAGTAAGCATTTCATGCAAGATTTGGTTCGCAATATCTGTTAGCAACACCCACGCCACGGCAAATGTCTGAGACGGTTTCGACAAGAAACCATTGCGGACTCCAAGTGTTCTCCTTTTGGAGCTTTAGAAAGGCGCGCCTTGGCATTTGGATTGCGCCATTGGTAGCGCAGTGCTGTCTGTGTGTTGTGAATCTATACAGCAACAGAGTGAGCAATCATTCGAGACGTGAAACCAGCGGATTAACGAACGATGTGCCTTTAGTCACGTGATGAGAGCAAAGAAACTTTCCGGTACCAGACGTGACGCTGGACCAAATGCGCAAGCTCAGAGGACCTCAAGCGATGAACTCACCAAACGCAATGTGGAAGGCATCCGGCAATTAGAGAAGGCCGCGAGGCAGGAACGCACCAAATCTGATCTGGTTGCCGAGGCAATAGCAAACTTCTGCGGCAGTATGACCTTTGTCTGGGTACATGTCGCCTGGTTTGGGACCTGGGTGATTCTCAACCTCATCCCGGGCCTCAGACATATTGATCCCTTCCCGTTTACTTTTCTCACTTTGGTTGTTTCGCTGGAAGCGATCTTCCTATCTACATTCATCTTAATCAGTCAGAATCATGATGCGAAGATCGGCGAGCGTCGCAATCATCTGGACCTGCAAATCAATCTCTTGAGTGAACAGGAAAATACCAGGATGCTCGAGATCCTGAGAGCAATCGCGAAAAAGCTCGACTGCGAAATATCTCATGATCCGGAGGTCGCCGTTTTAAGCGAAGAAACTCATCCAGAAAGAGTCGCGGCTCAAATCGAGCAACAAGAGGCACGGTAGTGCGAAAGCGCAAAATCGCCTAGTGGGTTGAGAGAATTCGAACGAACGCTATCAAACAAGCGAATTGAGCGGACTCGCCATAAGCAGGGCTTCTTTGTTAACTTGCTTGGGGAGCCGCTCAAGCGCACCTTCGACGGCTTCTTCTGATCATCGATGAGGTCAAACCATGAAGAGCCTTCTTCTCGTTTTCGTGGACGCGAGCCGGCGATTAGCATGTTTCGCATGAAGCTTTTGTAAATCACAGTTGACGTTGCCGCGCGGCCACGTCAACTCAACCCTCCGGCATCTTCAAATCACTGATGCTTCTCTTTCTTATTTGCGTGTTTATCCTAGCCAGCCTTGCACTGTTTGTGTTGTTTGATTGCATTGTTGCCTTGGAGTATGACGATCACAATGAATCTTGGAACTTAGACGGCAAGCCTGGCGGTTTTTTTTGGAAACCAAACGAGTCTTCCTTCTGGACGGGTTCCATGTCTAGAGGCAAACTTGCCTCTGCCTTGCTAGCTAAGACCCCTGATTGGATGAGGGTTGATCAGAGAGCCAGCCGCCTTTTGTTTTGGTATCGCCTCTGCTGGTGGGTTGGAATTGTTTGTTGGGTAGCACTTATTGTTCAGATGTTTGCTGCGCGATCGTAAAGTTGAAATAGTATTTCGCGGCGATTGCAGCGGACGCGATTGAGCGTTAGTTGACTTGAAATGTAGGACTGAAGGTGAGTGACTTCGCGCGCCGCTCAAGCGCAGCAACGTTGGGCTGCTGAATGAACAATGTCTAGAAACTTCGTTGCTTACATTTTCTTCGGGGCGTGGGTGCTCCTGGCGATAGTTACTTTCTACATTTTACTCCGCATCAAAAAACCAATGGTCAAGCGATACCTTTTTCGCCTCCTGGTTGTCGTGGCGAGCGCTTTGGTACCGCTTTTCATCTTATTAATGGAATTCCCACCAAAAGTTTTTTACCTCGCCCTGCCTGGGGCAATTGCAATTGCAGTTTTGAACCTCGCATTCACAAAATTCTGTAGCACTTGTGGTACCGTCTACAGAGGAGCTTTGGATGAACCTGCGCGTTGTTCTAAATGTGACGCAAACATGAGGTAACTCACAATCGGCGTAGCCATGAGCGGAATTCTTAGTTAAGTTGCGTGGGCGAGTCGCTCAAGCGTTCGTTGGCTTTCATTCCTGGGAAGAGAGCAATGGCAATTGAATCCAGGCTAGACATTGTTTCCCCAACAGTATTGGGACTGCACTAATGATGCGTAGCAAAAAGATATCCGTGATCATCATCGCCCTGGCGCTGCTACTTGTCGTTATCGTCGCGCTGAGATTGCGAAGGGACAAGCCGATTGGCCCAAGTCTGTCCGAAACTTCGCGATTAAGCGGAGGCCCGGCCTTCGAGGTCCAGGTTGAGATGCCTGCCTTCAATTCGGGCCGCGCACCCTGGGAGATCCCTGGCGTCATCCTGGGTTACGATCGTGGACCACGGTTCGATCAGGCAAGTCCTGGTGCCCAGGTCGGCAAGACAGCACCGGATCATATCGAGCTTAGCGCTGACGACGGCTGGGACGTGGTTATCGAGACCGACGGCAAAGGACGGCTCGCTCAAGTAACACACGTCGCGTTTCCGGTGAAACTCGGGGGCAGACCGTTGAAATTCAACTGTCGACCCGCAGATCCGACGGTTGGTTATCTGCATACCACCGCGCGCCCGGGCTCGGACGAACTGGAAGGGAGCTTCCAACTGGAAGTTGCTGTCTGCACGAATGCCGCTTCAGGTAGAACTGCCGCGTGGCCCTACCAACCGCTCAAGGTTCGGGGGAGCTTTGCAGGGTTGAAAAGGCAAGGATGAAGCCGGCGTTAAGAAATGACCAGGAAGCCGAACATAACGCCGCAGGAACCCAAGCCTATTCTATGGAAGTGAAGCACGTCTACGAGCGTCCTACTCGTGATCCGTAAGAATCACAAAAGGCCGGATCTTATCTCCCCCTTGGCGCGCCCACGTCAGTGTTTGCGGCAATGGC
>DATFRK010000645.1:0-6846 GCA_035263325.1 Pyrinomonadaceae bacterium
CCGCGCAGGCCAGTTCGTACTTGCCGACCTTGTTAGCAGTGAAGTGCACCTTGATTTCCATTCCCGGGACGAGATCCTGTTTGAACCGCAGCTGCGGCACCCAGAAATTGTGAATCACGTCTTTGGAGCGCAGCCGTAACTCAACTGGCCTGTTTACCGGTATGGCCAACGCGGCGGTGACCGCGTCGTCCTTGGCGTTCGGATCAGTGGAGTCGAGGCCGATGAAGTTCAGGGAACCATCGTCGATCAACTTCGGATCGGTGCGGCCGTACAAGCCGTCCTTACCCGGGTAATGAAAGTTCCACTGAAACTGTTGGGCGACGACTTCGACGGAATAGGATCCGGCGGGTGCATCGTTGAGTCGCAGCGAGGCCCAAACACTTTGGCCCATCACCGCCAGGGCAATGAACACCACCGCCGTGATAACCGTCCAGAGCACCTCCAGCCGGTTACTGCCGTGGGAGTAGACCGCGCGATCACCAGGCTTGCCCGTATCGCGATACTTCCACACCATCCAGCCCAGACCGACCTGGGCCGCGGTGAAGGAAATACCGACAACTAAGATGGTGATTAAGAATTGGCGATCAAGTGCGGGAGCGTGCTCAGAAATGGCGGCGGGGAACCACCACTTCTTGCTCACAAAAAGGAGCACTGACAGTAGCGTCACGATCCAGATAATAACCGCAAGAACTCGTCCCATCGGTTACATCTCCTTTTATTAGTTGTGTCCGACTACCTGCTACTTTCGTCGAGGCATTAACGCGGCAAAGACGAACCTTAGCCGGGCTTATTACTTGTTTAGGACCATCAAGATAAACAGCAGCGGCAGATAAAGAACTGAAGCCAAAAGCAGTCGCCGCGCTTGCTGCCGCGACATGGAGAATGCCGCTCGAACACTGCTGTAGAGAAAAAGTAGGCCAAGTACTATGGCACCGTAGAAATAGACTTTCCCGGACATGCCGAGCATAGTCGGCAACAGGCTGACAGGAATCAGCATTAGGGTATAGACAACAATCTGTTGGGCAGTTACGCGTCCGTCCGGCTCCACTACCGGCAACATCAAGATACCGGCGCGGCTGTAGTCCTCGCGATACATCCAGGCGATGGCCAGGAAATGCGGGAACTGCCAGAGAAACAGAATCGCAAACAGCACCCAACCTTCGAGACTGATCGTGCCCCGGGCCGCCGTCCAGCCAATGAGGGGTGGCACAGCACCCGGAAAAGCGCCCACTAAGGTTGACAGCGACGTCCTTGTTTTCAGCGGCGTATAAGCGAAGAGATAGCCCGCGATGACCGTGAGGCCAAGGAGCGCGCTCAACGGGTTGACCAGCACCAACAGATAGATTTCTGCCAGGACAGTCAGCAGCACGCCAAAGGTAAGTGCCTCCCATGAGGCCAACTTTCCCGAAGGAAGTGGACGGCTGGCAGTGCGACGCATCAGTCCATCCAGATCGCGTTCGGCGTACTGATTGAGCGTGGCAATGCCTGAAGACAGAAGGGCAATGCCAAAGAGAGCACTGAGTAACCCGAGATAGTCGACTTTGCCTCGTGATGCCAGGCCAAATCCGGCAGCGGAGGTCAAGACAATCAAGAAAGTGATGCGTGGCTTGGTCAGTTCAACATAAGCGCTGACGCGTTCACGCAATGACAGACGGCTGGGTTCAATATCAGAAACAGCGCGGGGCAGTTGTATGGCAAACTCTTCCATTAAATACTCACAACTCCAGTCGAGTGCTTGTCCAGTTCGAGTGTTGCGTGCGCTGGACGCACGACCCTGAATGTTCTCAATGTCAATACTATAGTGGTGGCAAAGACCAGCGCGCCGCAGGCAACATGGGCCACAGTGATCCCGATCATCGGATTTAGCGGTTGCGGATCACCTGGCGACGCGCGCCTGGTGATGTAGGCAGTAATTCCTAAACCCAGTTGCACGACCAAGAGCGTCAGCGCAATTGCGGCGGGTCTAGTCAGGAAAGTCTCCCCGCGGTAGCGTAGCAGCACTGTTAGCGCAGTGCCGCCAAGTGCTATTACTACCGCTAAAGCGCCGCCTACATGGGCCAGCACAAGATCCGTCGGTAGGTTCTGACTCCAGGTGGCTGAATGTCTCAACGTCGCGCCCAAAACGAGCTGCATCAGGATCGTGACCAGGGCGACGGTGCAGAGATAGCGCAGCGGAATGCTTCCCTTCTCTTCCAATCTTGGTCCAGCTTCGATCCAGCTTCTTGAAGTAAATACCGCCAAGCTCACAGTGGTACAAAAGAAGAGCTGGGCCAGGGTCGCGTGGGCCGAAGAGACCCAGAGTGGTAACAGGAGTTTTACAGTAAGCCCGCCCAACAATCCCTGCGCGATAACGCCGGCGAGGGCAATAACACCTAGCTTGCGCACCCAACCCCTTCGTTCTTTACCTAGCAGATAGATCATCAGACAAATGGTCAAGATACCGACCGAAGTAGCGATCATGCGGTGTCCGTGTTCCCAAAAGAGGTTACCTACCATCTTGGGAAACACTTGCCCGTTCGACAGCGGCCAATCAGATGTTGCCAGCCCGGCATCGTGACTGGTCACCAGTGCTCCGGCGATGATTAAGAAAAACGTCGCGCAAGCGACGAGTATTGCGAATCGATTCAGACCCTTGTTCATTTAAAGATTGGCGATTGCCAATTGCCAATTGTCTTTTACTCGACAATCGGCAATTGGCAATGAAGAAGCTCTAGTGTCGCGTGCCGATAATTGGGACTTCGATAGCCGGCACGATTTCCAGTGATGGTTTAAGGTTGGTGGTGGCAGCTGCGCCAAACGAGAAGTCAGCTTTGCCGCTGCCACTCGCGGGAACAGTTACCTCCATGGTTTTCTCTGTACCTGCCGGTGCCGGTGCTTCGTGCCAGGCAACAACGGTGTATTTACCGGCCGGAAGATCCTTGATGGTGAAGGAACCATCCTCAGCGGTCACGGCGAAGAAGGGAGTCTTCATCACGCCGATAAAGGCCCGCATCCACGGGTGCTGATTGCACTTGACCGGAACCAGAATCTCAGCTCGAGCAAAACTCTTCTCGATGGGCGGCGCGCCATTGGGCTGGGATTGATTCCACTCAGGATTGACCTTCGGTGTCCAATGGATGTTGTGTTGCGTTGGATCGCTGTTGGTGATGTTCAGTTTCTGGTTGGTCTGAATGCCAAGAATGTGTGGTCGGTAGTGGCAACCATTCTGATCAAGGGTAACGGCTGTGGTCGGTGTATCCCAGGTGAAATCGCTGAGCTTCTTACCATCAGCAGTCTGACCATCTTTTACATAAACAAACACATTCGCCAACTTGCCGTCCTTTACAACGGTGTCTTCGACGGCGAGGTTGGGATTCTTCTGGCCGCAGACGGGGTCGGCCGATGTGTCTATCTTCTTTGGGGCAGCAGGAGTTCCGGTAAACGACACGACACCACTAACGGTACCGGTTGGGCCGCTGTATTTCTGAGCAGCATTACCACCGGCATTGGTGTCCTTGTTTGTATCCGTCGCCTCCTTGTTGCCGCAGCCACTGGCCAAAGATAGGAGAGAGAGAACAATCGCTAACGAAAGCCAGACCTTTGTCTGCTTCTTCATAATCAGTCCTCCAAATTAAGGTAACTTTCAACCAACTTTAGCACGGATACCGCGCCAAAGCAGAACGCACTCTGCCGGAAAACAGGCCTCAGAGCGCAGGCGCCAGAGCGCCCAATCTAATTGCGGATTCCTTCGCTGATACCCCGCGACTGCGGCTGAAACGATGATGGTAACGTGCCTTTCGTTTCTTCGCGCGTGCGTGATGGTCCGCCTTCGGCGCAGCGGTAGTCGCCGGAGCTGCCGGAGCCGTCGCCAATAACTGTCTCTGTTCTGATGGATCCATCAGGAACATGTAGCGCACCAACAACCGGGCGTGATCATTGTGATAAGCCGCCGCACTTGCCGGTGGGTTGGGTAGGTTAACCACCCAACGATCACCTTCCTTCTTGAATAGTCCGCTGGGCATAGCAGTTCCCGGACTAATCTGCGACGGATCCAACAACCACCTAAAAGTCCAATCAGGCTTCAAACGCTCGCCGGCCAACAGGAAGTTGGGAGCGATTGCCTTGGCATCGTGGGTTGGCTCGCCGGTGATGTGACACTTCAGACATGGTGTCCCCGAAGAGAATATTTGTCGCGCCGTCACCTTTTCTTCTTCAGTGAGCGGTTCAAGTGGCTGTTTGATATACGGCTCTTGCTGGCCCGACATTGCCATAAAGAAGCGCACCAACGCCTGCAACTCGTTCGGGGAGAAATTGAATGTGGGCATCCGGAAATTCAAATAGGGCCGGACACCGTTGCGATCAAGACCAGGTTGCGGTTTCAGTTTCGCCTCTGAACTGGTAGGGGCTGCTGTTGTCGCCGGCGAACCAGACGGTTTCGCTGGAGCAGCGGCTGCTGCTGCGTTTATTTGCTGCGTTTGTGCGGGTGTCTTCTCCCCGCTCAACGACGGATCGTGCAGGAACTTCAACAACCATGCCGGGTCGACTCGGGCGCCTTCGCTGCTTAACCGCGGCGGCAGTAAATCTTTTCCTTCTGGTGTTTGATAGAACGGCAGGTCCATCACAACGGAGCGTTGTCCCACTTGCAGTTGGTGACAACCCATGCAGTTATATTTCTTGACTACCCACCAGCCGGCCTGAATGTCTTGTCGTCGCTGATCCTCAGGCGTGAAGAAGAGTGATGACGGAACATTTGCTCCCTCGGCACCGACACTGCCGAGCAGAAACGTTGTCAATGCCGTACGCCACTCTGGCTTAAGGTACGGCTCCGGCATGCGCAAACGATCCTTCGGATCCTTCTCTTTACCTTCATCGTAAATTGAAGGACGGGTGATCTTGTGCTCGAAGAATCCCTTGTGCGTGTACCAGGACTTCTCCTCTTTATTGTCGGGGTGAAGTTTCAGCGGGTCGATACCTTCTTCAGCTTTCTTGGTCGACAGGGCAAAGTCCAACCTCTCAATGGGCGTGGCGCCTTCGACCGTCAGCTCTTTGCCGATGCGCTGTTCATCTTCAAAACCCTGGATCTCGTGACACCCGGCACAACCATATTGCTTGATTAGTAGCCGCCCCTTCTCCTTCAAATTGGTGTCGTCCATAAAAGAGGCGTCGGCGTAGCCAGGAGGCGATGATAGCGAGAACAAGTACGTGGCGATGTCACGCGCGTCTCCCTCCGTCAGGCGGAAGTTGGGCATCACCGTCATGTTCTGTACTTGTAGTTCGGCGCCATCATTGGGACAACGCGAGTGGAGTTCGGTATCAAACACGTAAGGCAGATTGTGCTTGGCGTAATCGTCTGCCGTTAGATCGCGCTTCTCCTTGGGACAATAGGGCGCGTAGCGTTCTCGTGGATTGTGAATCCACCGGACGATGTAATCAAAATTTGCCTTCTCGCCGACCTTTTGCAGGTTAGCAGCGAACGTACCGCCTATTTGACTGTCGCCCTCACCAATCGAGTGGCAGGCCAGGCAGCCACGAGATTCAAAGAGTTCCTTGCCGTGAGCCCCGTTACCTCGTTGTTGTTCCGGAAGTTTACCGTTAAAGCTGTCTTGCCACAGGTAAGCGGCGATCGCCTGAATTTGCGCTTCGCCATCCTTGTCGCGCATCGCCGGAGTGTCGGGTGTGTTTTCTGCAAAGCGCCAGAACTTCGGCATCTTCGTACCGGGTCGAAACGCCTGCGGATCTTTCAACCAAACAGGAATCCATTCCTTGCGGAGCTTCAAGCGGACATCCTTGAGATTTGGTCCAACCTTCTTTTGATCCTGCATCAGATATCTTGCCTGCAGGTTCAACTGGTCGATGCGCGCCGCTAACAAGCTGTTCGCGACTCTCAAGCTATCAGCGTGCGCCAATAGCCGTTGAGCTTCGGCGTTGTCTTCAACCTGGCCGGAGCGTTCGGTATCGTCACGCATCTGCTTTTCGTTGGCCGTGATTTGATCTTCGAGTTGGCCCAACGTTTGACGCGTACTGTTAAGAGCATCCGTCTCCGCATCGAATCCTTCGTAGCGATGACAGCCCATGCAGCCGCGTTGAGCAAACAGGTCGCGACCGAGGTTCAGCGTCTCCGCTCCCTGGGTGACACGATCTTTAGCATGACATTGCTGGCAGCCAGCTTCGGTGTTCTCTTTTTCAAACATGGGCCAGAGCCAGAACTTGTTCAGGCCATGACTCTTAAACTCGCTGGTGGTGGCGCGACCGTTACCCCAGTGGCAACCGGAACAGCCAAACTTGTCCGGGTTGTGAATTTGCAGCAGTTCTTTATTTGGGTGGCTAACAAAGGCGCGGGCCATCGCGTCAGGCGCTTTGCCCGGACCGCCAGGAGCCATACTGGCTGGCAGTATTTCGATCGGTTCGCGGACTCCGGCGTGACATACCTCACAACGGTCTACGATGTTGTATTCATTGACACTGATCTGATGACCGAGGATGGAATAGTCAAAAGAGGCCATCTTTCGCTTGAGACCGTCTACCGCGCCAGGCGAAGGGCCATTTAGATGATTCTTCAGGTAGTCGTCGCGCTTCTTTGCCAGATCGGACTCTGGTTTAAGTAACTCCGCCTTCTTGCCCAGGAGTTCGGCCTTGCGGTCCCGCAGTTCGTTATAAAGGCTTTCGAGTTGCGCAAAGTTGAGCCGCTGCTTTACCACTGACTTTCCGTCATCACCAGGCAACTCAACCTCAACCATTTCCTGCTTCTTTTGTTCTACCTGACGGCGATAGCGATCCTTGGCTGACCCGGTTGCGGTTTCGATGTTGTAGTTGATGACGGTGAGACGGCCGCGCTGGTTCTGAAAAGGGTCAGTAACAGCGTCGAGC
>DATFRK010000646.1:0-5433 GCA_035263325.1 Pyrinomonadaceae bacterium
TGAGTTCGGACTCGCTATGCGATCGATTCGGGCTGCGAATGTTCCTAACGCATTCAAGGTGAAGTCAGTAGAGTTATTGTTCAAGGTACTTGCAGGAGTAAGCTGAAGTAGCAACGTTGGCGGTGTGCCGACACACGTCCCCGCAATTGCGGGATCGTCGGTGCCGTCGGGCCGACAGCCCTTTCGAACGTTGTCGCGGGCGATCAAGAAGGACTGTAAGAAGCCCGGTTGGTCCGTTTTAAGTTGATTCAGATCGTAGGCGCGATACAGGTGAGTGCCGCGCTTGCCCACATATCCAATCTCTGTCACGAAATGACCGGGCAGCTCACGTTGGACGGTCAGGTCCCACTCGTGAACTGAGGGGTTTTTCAGATTGGGATCAAAAGCCCCAACACTGGGCGCTAAGAGATAGGCTTGAGCAGGCGGAGCAACAAATTGAGATGGAGTCAGGTTAGGAGAGGGCACACTGGTTGGGAATCCCCCATTGATCCGGTTGCCTGTGCCACTCGGAGCATTGCAGCCTGCGGTGGTTGAAAGCGTTCCGCCAGTACTAATCAGATTGGCGCAGTTCTCGATGAATCCGGGAATCTTGCCCGCAATGGATGTGACCTGGAAGGTAGAGATGGTATCGAACAGCCATCCGTAACCTGCCCGGACCGCGGTTTTCTGGTCAGGAGACCACGCAATTCCGACGCGAGGTCCCAACGAGCCCAGATTGTTGTTTTTGTACCAGCGATCTGCCTTCACAAATCCGACCGGCCCTTGTGAGCCGTCAATGGGACGGTTGGGCACCAGAGTCTGTCTGTTGTCAGAAGGCGGAGGATTGATCTCCCAGCGTACACCCGCGTTCAGCACCAGGTTGGGCCTGATGTGCCATTCGTCCTGCACGTAGCTATCGTACTGTTTGGCCCGCGTGTACACCGTGGCGTAGAGGCCCGGGTTGTAAACATTGTTGTTGAAGTCCGCAGCAAACCCCTGCTGGATTCCCGCAGGAATGCCCAGCATCTCCACGATTGCCTGTTGTAACGTTGAATTGTCAGCAGAGGAAATTCCGGAAGCTGCGGGTAACCCACCTTGCCGCAGCCGCTGATCAAAGAAAACCACCGGCGCCAGGATGCCGCCGCCGAAGAAACCGCGGCTGTCGTTGTGGTAATAGAAGCGGAAATTGATGCCGGTGCGGATGGTATGCGCTCCATGCACCCAGCTCAGGTTGTCAATGAGTTGCGGGGCCGTTATCCCACGCTGCGTGTGGGGTGAAACGCAATTAGGAGAGCTAATGTTGAGGAAGGAGCCAAACACGCATTGATCGCTCCATGGCGGGAGTTTGCTGGCGTTGCCGAAGTTGGGATTGGATTCGCCAAAGGTAAAGTTGAAGAGGAAACGGTTGAAGCCGGTAGTGAATTCATTGATCAGATTCGGAGAAAACACGTGCCTGTAACCCACGGACAGATTCTTCCCCAGGCGGCCGACCTCGCCCAACGGTGGAAAGCCAGGAAAGACCTGGGGACGCGCGTTCAGAAAGTCGCCTTCCGTGGTGTTGTAGTGATTTTGGAGATAGCGGGCAAAGACGCTGTCTTTGTCGTTGAAATTGTGGTCAACGCGCACAAACCAGTGCGGCCCCGCAAACTTGGTAGGCGGGTTCCAGTTAAAACCGGCAGTGTTGAGGCCGTCGCCGACAGAAGAAAACGTGTTGGGCAAAGGAATACTATTGATGAGGCCCATGACCGCCGGATCGCCGCCAATGCCTTTGGGATCATTGCCGAAAATGTTATAGCTGGCCACGCAGTTCGTGGTGACGGCCCCTCCGCAAACCGGCACGCCCGGAAGCAGATTGCCGCTGGAATCGACCAGGTTCCGAGAGTTGCTCGTAAATCCGTTGATGGTCCCCTTGACGTAACGGAAAATCCCGCTGCGCGCTGTGGCGGTGTAAACGAGAGGAATGCCAAAACTGCTGGAAATGGGCCCAGTCTGGCGAATATCGTTGTTCTGAAAGCTGCCGAAGAAGAATGTCTTGTTCTTGAGAATTGGCCCGCCTGCATCAAACCCGTACTGGTTCAGCTTCAGGTCTGGCCGGGGCTGCCCAGCAGCATTGTTGAACCATTCATTGGCATTGAAGACTGTGTTGCGATTGAAATAAAAGAGGTCGCCGTGTAGGGCATTGGTACCCGACTTTGTGGCTATCATTACATTGGCGCCACTATTGCGCCCGTACTCCGCTGTAGGATCCAGGGTCACCGTGCGGAACTCCTGCACGTTATCGGGATTCAAGCGCTGAATGTTGCCCTGCGGATTTGGCACCGTGGACTCGTTGGCGTCAATGCCGTCAATGGTCACATTGTGCGCACGGTCCCGCGAGCCAAACACGTGCGTCCCCGACCCCGCCGCTTGCGTCGTTCGCTGCGTCACTCCCGGTTCCAGCGTCACCAGGCTCAGCGGATTGCGCCCGTTCAACGGTAGCTCTTTAACCTGCTGCGTGGTCATGACGTCACTGACCGCCGCGTTTGTGGTTTCGATGCGCTGGTAGCTTCCTTGCACCTCCACTACTTCTGTTGTGCCGCCAACTTTTAAGGTGGCGTTCACAACCAGTGGAGCGCCAGTTGACAAAACATTGTGTTGACTGCTGAAAGTTTCAAATCCCCTGATGGAGACCGTGATCGTGTACAGGCCCGGCGTTAAGGATGGAATTGTGTAGGTTCCGGAAGAACTGGTTTTTGTGTCATAGCTGACTCCCGTGCCTTCGTTTGTCGCCTTCACTTGAGCATCAGGAACGACAGCGTTGCTATTGTCAACCACCGTGCCTTCAATTCGCGATGTGCTGACCTGAGATGACGCAATAGTAGCTACTAGCAGCACTAGTAGCAGCGTGGTGAATCTAACGTTCTTCTTACAGAACATTTAGCACCCCCTTGAGGTGCAAAAAAATAATCCTATTTAGCGACGATTGCAAGAGGTAAGTCGACCTTTGGCATGGACACTTTGCATAAAACCATTTTTATGCAAAAGTCCTCGCGCCACTGGAAGGAAATTGGCAAGATGCCGACAGGCAGCGAAGATGTTTCTGGACACAAATGGCATTCATCGCGAATAAACGCGAATGCACGCAAATTAGGAGTGGGGACAGGGGAGATCGTCGGGACAGGTTGCCGGAGTTGAAATTCACACGAGAGTAACACCTACCATAGAAAGATCCTCGGGCTGCGCCCCCAGAACCGGCCACACATAGAGAGTTCACAGAGGTTACTGTTATCGCAGGTCGATTAATCTTTCGTAACTCGGCGCTAGCAAACACAAGACCGCAATGAAAAAAAAGCACTTTAGAATTCGTGCATGGCGTGTCCTAATTGCCGTTCCGAAGCACCGATCCAATATGGATTCTGTCCGTCTTGCCATGCATTTGTGGGTTCCAAAATCACAGAGCAACCGCCGAACGAAAGACACTTCTGGGTATTCGGGTTGATTGCAGTCGCGTTGCTCCTGTGTGGAACATTTTTATTTTTACACTACAAGAAGATGGCGGTGAGCGCGAACGTGTCTTTGCGGCGTCGCGCTGCGATGGAACGCCCAGTGGAACATGGAGGTATTGCTAGTCCAAAGGACCTGCATGCTGATGGAAAGCTGTACTTTGTACCCATGGGAAGCCAGGCAATCTCGGTTGAGTCGCTGGCGGACTACTATCGCCAGAGGTTTGGAATTCAGATCGCGATCCTCCCGCCCGTCCCGTTGAACAGATCGTCGTGTGTACCTGAGCGAAAGCAATGTATTGCTGAAGAGATGCTGCTGGACATTCAGCGCCACTATCCGAAAGTGGCCGCTGATCCTGATTCTGTCCTGATCATGCTGACCGACGAAGACGTGTTCCCTCGCGCCTATGGTTGGGATTTTACTTATAGCCTTCACATCGGAAACCGGCTGGGCATGGTTTCCACCCGGCGCATGGATCCGGCCTTCTGGGGAGATCCGCCGGATGAAAAGAAGAAGCTGGCAAGCACAAAACAGATGCTGACCAAGTACATCGCTATGATGTATTTCCATGTACCGATCAGCTATGACCCAACCAGCATTATGTATCATCCTCTCACGCCAAACGGTGGAGCTGATGATCTTTACGAATCCGACATTCACTCGGAACAATCTGCGAACGGATTCAGAGGAAGCGGGTGGCCGTGTATCTCATTTCAGTATTCATACCAGACGGGCAAGCTCAAAGCACAACCCGGGTTATCAGACTGTCGCGATCAGGACGAGCCAATTTCAACCAATGAAGAGATGTTTCAGGTACAACTCGGTCGGGGGAACTTCCTCGATCGCACCCTTGATGTTGAATTGCAGTCGAACCCGGCAATAAAAGTTCATCGCGCTTATTCGTCCGACTTCCTTAAGCCGCTGGCTTTTGGAGTGGGCACAAGCCACAATTACGATTCCTATCTGAACGCGGATCGAGACGGCAAGCTGAGTTACATTGATGTGGTGAGGGAGGATGCCAATCGATTCCGTCTGCGGCGTATTACTCCGGGAGTGGGTTTCTCCTCAAGCGCCATCTATCAGGACCTTGACGACTTAGGTGAAGAGTATGGAGCCAGGATGACCTGGGAATCCACTCACTTCAAGCTGCAGTATCGGGACGGCGCATGGTCAACCTATCTCGCTTGTAGCGACTATAAATGTTTTTGGATTGGATACCAGGACGCGAAAGGGAATGCGCTGCAGTTTGATCGAGATAGGCAGTACGGTCTTCATAGTCTCACTGCCACTAACAAACAACGGGTTGACTTTCAACTTGATGACCAGCGCCGAGTCCTGCAACTCTCAGCCAGCGATGGCACGAGAGTCATGTACGAATACAATTCAAACGGATGTTTGCAGCGCGTAACACGAGCCGACGGCAAGACGGCGCTCTACAGCTACGATTCCGGCCATCACATGACAAGCGTTGCTGTGGTTCGCAATCCGGGCGAAAGGCCACAAACCCTTTTGATCAATGAGTACGATTCTTCCGGCCGACTGGTAAGACATACCCTTACCGGCATAGGGACGTACCGGATCGAATATCTAAGCATGACAGACAGCATTTCAAACGAGTTAAGGATTACTGATCCGGAAGGCGTCGTGTGGAACATTGTTTTCATTGATGAGGGATACACGGCGCGGACCCGGCCGGTGCGCTTCCCTGCCATAGCTTTGGCGCGTAAAGCATTACCGTGAGCCCTCGCTCCTAAATGCAGTAAATGAACTCTGAGAGGCTCTCGAATACCTATCAACTCCATCGAATGGTCACTTGATCCCCCTTAGCCGCAGCAATTAGGGTACATTGATGAGGTGCACTCTCAGGGTCCAGTTTCTCTTCGGTTTCTGAACGCGGCCTTATTGCTGGTGCTTGCCGCATGCACATTTTGCCCGCTCTCCCCAGCCGAGAACGACAAAGAGAAAACTGAG
>DATFRK010000647.1:0-3855 GCA_035263325.1 Pyrinomonadaceae bacterium
GAAATCTTGTTGCTTACTTTGCCGGCGGCAATTTCCAGCATGGGTCGGCAAAAGTCAGTAGCAACTATCCTTGCTCCCGTTGTTTCAAATAGCGTTGTCGATAAATCGCCCGTACCGCAGGCAACATCAAGAATGCTCGAACTTCCCGAGGGGAGTTTGCTGAGCACCTTGTGCGCCACCACTCGACGCCACCGCCTATCGATATTGCCCGACAGTAGGTGGTTCAAAAGATCGTAGCGGGCCGCGATACTCGCAAACATCTCGCGAACCCTGTTCGCATGCTCACTGGCGGCGCTCTCGTTCTCTGACACAGTTAAGCCAAAACTGATGGAGGTTTGGTTGCACTAAGCTTGCGATCCCTTTGTGATTACCTAGGGAGCGGGTACGCCACTGGGTTTTGCTGCCGGTTTTGGGGGTGGCTGAGGTGCAGTTATTTCGCCCAAAACTTCAAATTGAACGTGTCCCTGGAGGGCCGTTTTAAGCTGCTGGGAATCGCCCACAGCCACACTTGCGACGCTTGCGTCCTTAAATAGCTTGGTTGCTACAGCCTGGACTGCGGGGGCAGATAGTGAGTGAAGAGCGGTCACCTGGTCGTTGACTGAGGCCAATCTGTATGTATCAACGTCCAGCCAGCTCTCGACCCATCCATCTGGTTTCGACAGGACCCCCAGCAGTTCCGCTATCGTCTCACCTTTCGCACGCTCCAATTCGGTAGTTGTTGGTGGAGAAGTTAACAAGGAATCCATTGCTTTTCTGGCCGAGGCAAGGGTACCAACCACTGAGTCATTGTTAATTGCCGCACCCATGACAAACATGCCTGGAAGCACATGTGTCTCGCTTCTTACAAACACTGGCTTCTGAGTTAAGGCCGGGTCCAGCGCCTCCCACCGATGCTGGGCAATCTTGGCCAAAACTGTTGAGGCGGCGAAATCCGCGTCTGTCCTGGCAACGCCCCGGACGGCAAGTCGAATCTCGGTGGTCGGTGCTGGCCCACCAATTACGAGAGTCCGTACATCAGGCGGTGACGGTTGGCGAAAGGTTGTTGGAACGATCTGCTCACTTTTTCTCCAGGCCCCCAGGAGCTGCCGCAGGGTCCGCATCGCGTGAGCTTTATCGACGCCACCCCAAATCGCGAGAGTTGCGTTGTTGGGATTTAAAAATCGATCTCGGGCCAACATGAGATCCGGCCTGTCAACTCGAGCCAAATCTTCGACTGAGCCGGCCCAGGGTCGGCCGTAGGGGAAATCGCCGAAGAGCCTGCTCGCAATCGCCCGGTCGGCTAGGGTTGCAGGAGAGATAACGGTTTCGCGCACAATTTTGGTTCGTGATTCGCGAACTCTGGCGACTACTTCTGGAGTTAGTTGGGTTGCCAATAACGCGTTTCTCAGTACTTCGATAATTCGATCGAATTCGGTGGCTCGACCCTGGAGAGTGACGGTCATGGAATCATAATTGACCCTGACCTCGAGTCTGCCATTCATTTCTGTGAAATAGTCGATAGTTGCCCGGTCTGGAAAGAGAAGATCTCCTAGCAGGGCCATCTCACCGGCTCTCCCAGCCAGGTCAAAAGCGGCACCGCTGTGGATTCGGAGTTTTACGAATACGTCGGGGGCGCCGGGCTTGACCCAGAGGAGGACCGGTAAACCGTTCAACAGCTGCTCTCTTTGGGGATCTGGCTGAGTTTGACCAAGACTTGGGAGCGACAGTACAAAGAGCGTCAAAACGGCCGCAAAAATCCGCCTTCGCTTAACCGAGCGCATGAATGGCATTGACATTTTGAGGGTGGACAAAATCGGTCTTTCAGTACAGAAAAATGCAGTTCGAAGGGAACGAAAACATCTTAGATGCCGTGTGTTTGCCCGTCAACCGTTTAGCAATCGAGTGCATCCAAAGCCTTGGTTAGCGAAAGGTTGCGAGCTTACCGACCAGCCGCCAGCCGGAAAAGAGTTATGTACAGGCCGCCTTCTGCGGCATTAGAATCGGCCCCGACTAAATAAATTTTTGGCCCCGGCAGTAACTTTTGACCAGGTTTTGGTAACAACAGTAGGAAGCGATTCCTACAGGATCGAGTGCTCGATTGCCTGAAACTACTACAGATGAACTTTTGCTCGAAAGGGCAGGAGACGGCGACCAAGCGGCATTCCTGGAATTGTACGAAAGGCATCGGAAGCCGATTTTTCGTTTTGCATATCGGCTGCTTGGTTCGATTGAAATTGCGGAAGACGTTACTCATGACTGCTTCCTTAGTCTGATACGGAAGCCCGACAGCTTTCAACCAGGTCGAGCGTCGTTAAGGACTTATCTGTTTTCCGCCGCCAGAAACCTTGCTCTGAAGCATTTTCGCAGCCAGGGCAAGGAGACAACCCTGGAAGAAGTGGTTGATGAGCCACAAGTTCCTTTGCGGGAACAGCCGCTGCGACGTCTGCTGGCGGAAGAAGTGGCAACCAGGGTACGAGAGGCTATTGGTAACTTGCCTCCCCTGCAGCGAGAGGCGATTGTCCTATTTGAATATGAAGGGTTGAGCCTGAGCGAGATCGCCGAGATTGTTGGTACCGACACGGGCGCGGTCAAAGCTCGACTTTACCGGGCCCGAGAACGACTAAGAACCGTGCTTAGTCCGTATTTAAACAGTAATCAGGAATTGAATAGTACTCGGGAAATTGTTACCTTGAGGGAGGCCTGAAATGGGCTCTGAGCCATTAGAAGACTATAATCCAGACGATGAGCTCAAGCGGCTGTTGCAAAGCTGGAGTGCGCCAGGACCTTCGGGGTTTCTCGACAAGCGAATCGCAAGTAGCTACGCAAGAGAATTTACGGGCGCCGACGAGCTGTCTCAGCCGATGCAGCTTCCCCAAAGGCGAGAAGAGGTAGTTTCGATGAAGTTTTGTTCTAAATGCTCAGAAGAGTTCGCTGATAAGTTCAGCTTTTGTCCGGTCGACGGCACACCGTTGGTGGCCGTGCCGGTTAAGGAAGAACCCAGCGTAACGGTGATCAAAGAAGAGTCAGCTCCGCCTCCATCAATCAACCTCAGTGGCGTAGCTGACGAAACCCCAGTGGCTACCAGTAAACCGTCGTATGCCGCCGCCGCAGCCTCCTCTTCAGCCCTCACGGTTCGAGAAGAGTATCACCTCACGATCATGGATGACGCGGGCTTGGTGCAACGACTCTCCAAAGAAATAACAGACGTTGCCCACGAGTACGAACTTACGTGGCCGGAATTCAAACGAGATCCATTCGGGTTTACAAAACGCACTTTTATTGGCTACGGCCAAATGCTGCGTAAGTTTCTTGGCAATCGCAATGTTTTGATGGGCATGGGTGCCGCAGTCCTGGCGATGGGCGCCCTGGTCGTGGTCGTCGCAGTTCTCGATCGCTCTCATTCAGCAAGTAGCGGTCGTTTCGGCTTGATAGCTTTCGCCGTCATAGCGGCCGCACTGCTAGTGGCGCTGTTTTCCACCATGCTGGGTAAAGAGCGCGGCGCCGCAGTCATGGGTGCAGAGCCGTCTGACTCTCGTACCGTCGTGGTTGGCATGGTCTCATCCTTTGTCTTTCTGTTCGCTATTCTAGGCATCATCATCGCCATGGATCGTAAGCACCAAAGGGATGCTTTGATCGCGCAAAACCAGGAAGAGCTCCAAGTCGAACAAATGCTCGATATTCCCAACGAACAGCCGACCCCCGATCCGGGAACGGCTGGATTGAATAAGGGAAGTGGTGGAGGTAGCAAACCAAAACCTGAGCGAGCTGCAGGTGGCGGCGGCGGCGGTCGTGAAGATCCTAAGCCGGCGTCCTTCGGTAAGGTGCCGCAGGCTTCGTTGGAAGTGCCCCAGGTGGTTGCGCCTGATCCGAAGCCAC
>DATFRK010000648.1:0-3788 GCA_035263325.1 Pyrinomonadaceae bacterium
ACAAGGAGAAAGAGATATGGAAGGAAAACCTACGCACGAACAAGCACAACTACACTTGCAGGTCTATGATTTGCGACGGGAAGCCCGTTTGCGTCAAGCGCGCGACTGGTTCCAACAGAATTACGTAGCGGAAACATTCGATGACGCGATGCGCATTGCGGCGCCTGGGAGTGAAGGTAGTGCCTTCGTGGGAATGGTAATTGGTTATTGGGAACAAGCTTGTGCCCTACTTAACTATGGTCTCCTGCATGAAGAGCTGTTCTTTGAAACCAGCGGGGAGTTTTTCGGCGTCTGGGAGCAGCTCAAACCGGTAGTGCCGGAGTTTCGGGAGAAGTTTCATGACAAGAGCTTGCTCGCGAACCTGGAAAAAGCGGCCCAGCGTTTTGAAGCATGGTCCGAGAAACGTTCCCCCGGCCACGTTGCGGCAATGAGACAATTTGCCCAGCAGATGCGGGCGAAGTCTTCGGCAGCCAAGACCGCTTAATGTTAGTCGACGATGAACTTGCGACCTCCATTTTGGTGGTCGCAAGTTTTTCATTCCTTGCCCCAAGAATCTCACCATTAGGCCGTTCGTGGATGGTTGATGTCCCTTTCTACTCCCATAGCATCGACCAAGACTAAGGAATTCCACCAACAGCAGTGTTTGTAAAAACTCAACCGTATCATTCTCCCCATGCTTTAGCCTGGGGTTCACGGTCAACTTCACGAGATCGTAAACGATTTTAATGGTTTTCCCGGGCATCAGTATTTGCCCGCGATAGGGAAACCATTGAAATGGTTAACAGACAGGGAAGGGCGACGCAGATCCCCAGGCTAAAGCATGGGGAGAATGTTACGGTTGAGTTTTTACACAGTCTCTGACGTTGGTGGGTTTCCTTCGTTAAGAGGATAATTCCTTCTGTTCCGAGCACGACCCTTCCGCTCCGAGGACGGATTCTCAGCGATGAAAGTGATTATCTTTGGCGCCACCGGAATGGTGGGACAAGGTGTCCTGCGTGAATGCCTGCATGACAGTAGCGTAGAAACTGTGCTGGCGATCGGACGAAGCCCCACTCAACAGTCGCACGCAAAGTTGACCGAGCTAATCCGCGAAGACATGTTCGACTTCAACGTCTCTGGCAATGAGCTGGCAGGATATAACGCCTGTTTTTTCTGCCTCGGTGTTTCCTCCGCCGGCATGAAAGAGGCGGACTATACTCGTTTGACTTTCGACCTAACAATTGGCTGGGCGCGTGTCCTGGCCAAAATTAATCCAGCGATGACCTTTATTTACGTCTCAGGTGCCGGTACTGGCAGTAAGGTGATGTGGGCCCAGGTCAAAGGTCGCACTGAGAACGCTCTATTTGACCTGTTCCCTTCTGCGTACATGATCCGTCTCGGTGCGTTGCATGCAATGCATGGTGAAGTTTCCAAGACGCGTTGGACACGAATTGCCTACGCGATTGTTGGACCGTTGCTGCCATTGGTGCGCAAGGTTGCGCCAGGATCGGTAATCACTACAGAGGAGTTGGGCCGGGCAATGATCAAGGCCACACAAAACGGCGCACCCAAACGAGTGCTGGAAAACCGCGACGTACGCGCGCTTGCCGCATCGTAATCAATGCACTCCGTCGACCGCATCACAACCAGTCGTCGTTCCTCAAGCTGCTGCATTATCCGAAACCTCTCGCCTCACAAGCGTTGTGCGGTAACGCCGGATAATGGTATGAGTCACCACATTACTTAGGGTGGGCCCAACCTCAGTCACGTTTTGAGCGTTGAGATAGTCTACGTCTTTACCCAGATCTCCTGAAAAGCCCGCGACCACGATGACAATGTTGCCGGTCAAGATCGACCCTGTGCTGGAACCTTTGCTGCAGGAAACCAGTGCGGAACAGACCGACCGACTCCTGCAACAACTAATCTCCGAGCATGCCGAGCCGGTGATCAAGGGCGTCATTCGCTACAAACTGCGCCTCAGCTCGAACCCAGTTAGTCAACGCTCCGAAACGGAAGACCTCTATCAGGAGGTGATCCTGCAATTGCTCAGTCAGTTGCAGCAATTCCGCAAACTGCCCGAGGCCCACCCAATCAATGACCTGCGCGGCATATCGGCAATCATTGCCCATCGAACATGTTCCCGCTGGCTGCGACGTCAGTTTCCGGAGCGCCACGCTCTGAAAAACCGGCTGCACTACCTCTTTACTCGACAACGAGGCCTGGCACTTTGGCAGGACGATAAGGGAAAACAGATCGCGGGTTTTGCTGCCTGGCAAGCGCAAACAAAATTAGTCAAGTCACTGCCGGCCGCTGAGCTTGCAAATGCTGAGCAACTGCAGACTCAAATTCGCACGCTCAAGAGTGGCAAACAGCAAGAACTTGGTGAGGCCGTAGCGACGGTGCTCAATTATGCTGGCGGTCCAGTTGAATTCGATGAACTGGTCAGCACACTGGCAGTGCTGCTCGGCATCAAGGATCAGCCACTTGAATCGTTGGCCCAGGGCGAAGACGCAGCCGCACACCAACCTGCGGCCAGCGCCCCGGATCAGGCGTGGCAAATCGAAAAGCGGATGTTCTTGCAAAGACTATGGGAAGAATTACAGCAGTTGCCCGTGAATCAACGAGCGGCGCTGCTACTGAACCTCAAGGATCCTAGCGGAGGTGGCTGCATTACGCTCTTTCCGGCTACAGGCATCGCCACCTTGCAGCAGCTGGGGGCGACCTTGGAGATTGAGCTGAACACTTTTGCAGCCCTGTGGAACGATTTGCCGCTAGAGGACGCACGGATCGCCGAGTTGCTGGGGCTGACCCGTCAACAAGTAATAAATGCCCGCAAGTCCGGACGCGAACGTCTAGCCAGACGGCTAAGAGGATTTATTTAAGAGCGATGGTAATACGGGGCTGGGTCAGTCAACTTATAGACGTAAGGCAGCCAGATCCCCGGCTGTTCGGCTAAGAAAAACAACTTGAACGAACATCTGACACAAAAGCAGTTAGAAGACTATTGTCGGCGGCGACTACCGGCGGCGGAGTTGCTGTCGGTGTCGCAGCACATCGGTGACTGCCAGGTTTGCCGGCAGCAAATCGAGTCTGCAGTCGAGACTGGCGTAGCATTTTTTGCGCTCCGGTCCAACCTCTTCGATGAGTTTTTGCCCGCCGGCTCGCTGCCGCATCTGACTGCCGCGCAGATTTCCAACCACGTTGACAACCAACTGTCTGGCGAAGAACTACAATTCGTTACTGATCATTTGCATCATTGCGATGAGTGTGTGCTGGCGGTTGATGACGTGCGAGCCTTCAGTAAAGAGGTTGCGCCCTTAGTCTCACCAGAACTGTCTCCATCAGCCAAGCCAGCTACCACTGAAAGCTGGTGGCAACGAACATTTGCACCCCTTGCGGCCCTCTTCCGCCCTTCTCCGGTACCCGTCCTGGGCATGGCGCTGGCGGTGCTTCTGTTAGTGGTGATCGGCTGGCTGTTCGTACGTCGTCTGCAGGAACAACAACCGAAACAGGAAGTTGCCGCGGCGCCCACAGCCTCACCACAAGCAACTGCCCCTGTGCTTCCCTCCCCTTCGCCGGCAGCAAGGGTCGAACCTGACGTGGTGGCCCAGTTGAATGATGGGAAGAGTTTGTTGAGTCTCGACCGCGAAGGCAAACTGTCGGGAGCTGATGAGCTGCCCGCGACGTATCAGAATCTTGTTAAGAAAGCCCTCAGCACGCGACAAGTGGAAAAGTCCGCGTTACTCGAAGGACTGCAACGACCACCAAGTTCGTTGATGAGTGCGAATAAGGAGAAGGGTGAGTTCTCA
>DATFRK010000649.1:0-4721 GCA_035263325.1 Pyrinomonadaceae bacterium
GACCGCAGCTGGGCCTTTTCGCGCGACATCATATGCTTCGATCCACTGACCTGGGTCGCGAATTGACGTAATGCCATGAGAGAGGTAAAGCGCCGGTAAAGGATCGTCACCGTCTATGTGGAAGTGCGCATCAATGAGGCCTGGCAGCAAGGTGAGACCTCGTGCGTCAACAACTTCTGCGCCTTGCGGGATTTTGGCAGTTACCCGGTTGCCGACGGTAGCAATTCGGTCCCCGTGAATGATGACAATGGAATCCGGAACGGCGGGTCCGCCACGCCCGTCGATCAAAGTTGCACCAACAATGGCAATAGTCGACGTTGCTGGCGGCTGTGCAACTTGATTGACTTCGCGAACAGATGCTTGTCGGGAAGTTGATTGAGCACTTAACAAAGCGCTGGCTGAAATCAGAAGTACGATCGTATTAAAGGCTTTCATAAGTGTGCTGTCTTGAAATCCCACCGACGTAAGACCAACTCGGATCAGGGTCAGTTTTGTTCGTGTTAGTTCGTGTGATTTCGTGGATCCATTCACTCCAACCACTTGAAGAACGATCCACGAAATCACACGAATCAACACGAAGAAAAATCCAAATTCGAATTTTTTACGCACAGAGCTTTAATTGATTCAGACCTCATCCCAGCAGCCGAATTCGAAGCCGGCCATCTTTCTGACCTTTGAAGGGTACATACATCACGCCTGAACCATTCGCTGTCCCAATGAACGTTCCCACGGGAACTCCATTGAATAGTCCGCCACGCCAGTTTGCGCGACCACCTGTTATTTGCAGTTCGTATTTGGCAAGCGGCTTCAGACCGCTAATCAAAAGGTTGTTAGTCTCCACATTCGGAATAGTTGCTTCGCCATCAGTGACCACATCGTCAGTTGTTGCAAACAAGGTGACCGTCCCTCCTTCGATCAGAGCTCCAACCAGATTTGAGCCGTCAACCAGTTCAACTTGCGGCGTACGCAGATCACCTTTGTCACCAATCTCGAGTACGTGAAGGAAGAAGTCCTCCTTGGCCGCTTTCGCCGGTGAAACTTCCACTCGCCAGGCGGCCGGAACAACTGCACGGGTATTTGATGGGAGAAGCTTGTCAAAATCGTCGCCCCAAAACGTCTTCCACATCTTATGCAGGTAAGGATCGGTCGGCAGTGGTCCACCTGCTGAAGGATCAAGGGGCCAGTTTTTCCCCGAACCCCACGCCCCGCCAAATTCATCGCCGGGAGTCCAAAACTCCCAACCTGGTCCACCCCTGGTTACAAGTTCGCGATCCCGAGGCAGCAATGAATGAACTCGCAAGCGTCCGCCACCATCTTCATAGGTAAACGTGGAGACACTCGCATACGCAGTTCCCCCGTGCCCGACATCTTTTCCCTTCTCCGCTGTTGAGATCACAGGCTTGGAGACGCCATGTAGCAGCCAAACCTTTTTGTAGTTGGGATCCTTGGTACGAACGCGATCGAAGACAACCAAAACATTGTTGCCAGGCGTATAGGCCATCTCACGAGTGAACCGCTCCATCTTTGACGGTTGATACGCTCGCGTCGCATTGCCCCGGGCATAGACGTACGCAGCGGGAACATAATCAGTCACTTCCATGCGACCGGTGTCCCACAGGTCGCGGGTGCGTTCAAAATCCTCCCGACTGCGAACAGTGTTCCAGTATCGTGACGAATCCATGCGCTGACCGCCGTCGTTTGCGGCAGGCCAGAGGTTTTCAGCCCAGAAGAACTTTTCGCCTGTTTGGTAAACAAGCATTGAGTTGTGCGCAATTGTGCGGCGGTAGTAGTTGAGATAGTGCGGACTCTCGGTATCCGTGTAGTCCGCGCCGCTTTCAGTCGCCAGGTAGCCTTTGTGATAGATGACGAAGTGATTCTGGTCCAGGTGATCATGCTTTGCGAGGTAAGGACCCGAGTTGAACTCGATCCAGGTAGAATCGGGTCCGAAGCCATCACGCATGATCAGATGACCGATTCCGCGAAAGAAGTAGCTTCGAGGAATCTCGGCTTCTGTGCTGTCAGCGGGACTGCGTGCAGCGACGTCAGGATCGTCCCAGAGAAACTGCGTAATTGGGACCCGCCAGGTTGCCTGGGCGGGCCAACCACTTTTCCTCAACATCCAGGCCGCGTAAGGATCTTTGAAGCGATTGACTGCGTAGCCAAAACAGATATTGTCTTCCCATTGCAGATAGGGAAACTCGTTGTCGTCGTCACGTGCCGTGGTTCCGTCTGGTAGTACTTTGTAGAGATAGGTATCTGTGTAGTGGTGAAAGACTGTATAGCGCAACGCCGGATCATTATTCGAAGTCGTGCGCAACAACTCCGCCATCATCGCCAGGGGCGCGTAGGTGATCCGCTGGTAGTCCATTGATTCATGGTAACCGCCGTCAGGCGTGACAAAGTTTGTTAGATCGAGAATGTGATCGAGTATGGCGCGGGAATGTTTTCTGAGGGGAGCCGCGCGTGATTCCACTGATGGCTGGCCTTCGATTGCGGTCAGTGCAAAAAGAGCGAGGGTCAGATACCGAACCGGATAGTTCTGGTACATGGCCAGTTGCACTTCTTTAAGCGACTGATCTTGCAACATCTTCTCGGCTGCTCTTAGTAGCTCGCCGGCGACACGATCTTTCAGCGCACTGTCAAACCCGGGATAGTTGTAAAGCCAGTCGAAGGCGAGTGACCACTTCACGAATTCCGGGTAAGTGCGTGAGCCTACTTGCTCGGGCGTGTGACTCTCCCTGATTTTTTGCACGGCACGCTTGGCGAACGTCTCGTCACCAGTAATCAGGTAACTAAGCGCCCAGCCATCGATGTCGTCAGACGGTCGCGCACCAGTCGCGTATCGGGCTCGCAAAATGTTGTAACCGGTGAGTGGATCATGTTCGCCGATGAGCATGCGTGGTCGGGTGATGGTAGACGGCGATTGCGCTCGCGTCGTTATTGTGGCTAAGGTGGCTGCCATGACTAGCGCGCTTGTAAGGAGTGATAGTTTTCGGCAGATATTCGTCACGTAAATAGTCTCATTCTTCCCAGGTTCAGAAACTGGGTCCAAAGTCGATTCTCCTTCTAGCTTTCGTTCGTGATAGTTCGGGTGACTTGGTGGATCGTAAATTTTTTTGCTTCAAAAACAGACGATCCACGAAACCATACAAAGCAACACGAACAAAAACTGACGGGAACCGGATTCTTGACACAGTCTCTGGAGCATGGAGTTATCGACAATACTTTTAAGGGGGTCCCGCCTTTTCCCCTCTAGCCCCTGCGAGATACTTGAGCCATTCTTTTGCCATGAGCCGGTGGTAGGGCTCGGTCATATGAATTCCATCGAGACAGATGAACTTCGCTCGATCAGGTGACTTGGCCAATATGTCTCCCACTTCAATAACCTTGATACCTGACTCTTCAGCAGCCTTGCGTGCCCGTTCAACTGTTCCTGGTGTTACCGCCGCAGGATCATGAACTTCGTCAAACATGTAAGTCTTGATACCGTGATCGCGAAAGCCATCGCCCATTTGTTTTAGCGCGGCGTAGTCTTCGTCTGTTCGGGTCATGACCACTAACATCACGTTGTCCGGTTTCCAGGCGAGCACATCCTCGTAGAACCGTTTCTGAGCCCGTGATGCAGTTAAACCGCCCGCCGCAAATTGTTTGAATTGCACCTTCGGGTTTTCGCGACGAAAAACATCGATCACAACCGGAACAAAGCTAGACGGTGACGACCAATGCAGCCCCATCGTAAACGAATGGCCAATCACAGCGATCTTTTGAGCCGGCAGCGCTTGTAAACGAGGTTCTAGACGCTTTACGTCTGGTTCCTGCAACAACTCGGCAGAGAGCACGCGTTCATCACGAATGTGTAGATTCTTCTCGCCCCAATTCCAGATCTTTCTTCCGGCGATCTGCCACTCGGCGGCACTGGTACCTACAGGCGCATCACAGGACTGACCTTCGAGTTTCCTACCGACAGTAAGCAGATCTGCATCTGTTCCCGGTAAGTTGAATTGGCCCACGTAGACCGGCAGACCGAGTCCTATGTAGAAGGCGTATTCCTCTTGCAGTCGATCACCGTCGCGTTCGACCTCCAGGACAGTTTGATAAAGACTCGCCACGGCGCGAATTTTTATGTCACTGGCTTTCGTGTTCTCGTGTAAGTACCTGGTGAAGACATTGACTGGCGCCTTTTCTGGAACAGTGAGACCCGACTTGAGGATTGGTTCGAGGTCTTTGGTTGGATCAAACGTACTCCTGACCCCTTTCACCCACGCACGCACGGCGTCCCGATCAGACTTGAGTAGGTTAGTCTGATGATCTGAAAACGCGTTGAGTTCGGCGTCTGAAAGATTGCCCGGTAAGAAGCATGACTTGTCGCCTTTGCCGGAACTCTTTGCCAGCAGCACCTGAAATGCGTGCACCGCAATTACGTTTGCTTCAACCAGCTGAGCTAGTCGCTCATCCTCTGTAGTGTGTTTCCATTTGGAAGGCACATACGTTGGGCCGATCGCTGAGATCGCCAGCACGACACCTCCCAAAATGGTGGTCCACATTCTCATGTCGAGACCCAACCTGTCAGCCTGCGAAGCAGGCGCAAGCATAAAGCCTGGGGCGTAAGCTCCAGGAAACACAGCGTAGTGATTGGCGAGCCCGTGACAACGGGCGACAGTCCTTGCTCTTAAGAATTAAGCTTTCGCCCGCTGTCGCGGGCTCTTTAACTAAACAACGAG
>DATFRK010000650.1:0-8517 GCA_035263325.1 Pyrinomonadaceae bacterium
TGGTTGCCATCCACTGGCAGGTCTGAACGGTATTGGATGAGGATCCGCCCATCGCTGCTTTTGAAAGTAACAAGCACCGGTTGCCCAGAAACTGCCGCTGGCAGATCTACTGCAGTCGTGAACACCTTCGCAGGATCAAGGTCCACCTGCTGCGTATGGATGAGCCGACCATTACTCTCGACCGTAAACTGGGCGGCGTTGAAGCGCGCGTTAACAAGGGCGGTAACAGCGGCACGATTTTTTTGCACGTTCAACCGAAGCGCAGCATCCGCAGTGGCTTCGTTCCAGGCGCCACCCATTTGGTTGACCCCAAACCAGTATTCAACAAAATGTTCCACCCGGTGTGGGGCAATAAACTGATGTTCCATTTGGGTCTCAAAGCGTCCACCTTGAAACTCAACATACTGCCCACCGCCATCAGTTAGCTTATCTATCCAGATGTCGCCGTTATCATCCGTTCCCCAGGTCCACGTCTTCTTTCCGGGCAACTCCGTATGGTCCGCAACGTGGACCACACCCCAGTCAGATTTTTCGTAATAGATGCCGAAATAGTCGCGCTTGGAATCGCGGGCAAACAGCGAAAGGAAGTTCGGAACTTCGCTGAAGCGACCGATGTCCACCCCCTTTTCAATTGGAAATTTGAACACCGGCCAGAATGCATGGGGATAGGCCTCACGCATTGGATAGTTGAAGCGTAGATCTGGCGCAGCTGGAGCGCCGGCGGTGGACCAGTACCAGTAGCGACCGGGAACTGGCCGGCGATTGTTAAGTGTGACTTCCGACTCCAGCACGCGTCTGCCTGGTCGTAGTCGCAGGATCACCTGCCATTGCATCCCCTGGACACGTTCGGTATCGCCAACCGCAACTGTCGCGCTCCCATCAGGCTCAGTGCGCATGACGTAGTCGATCGGGGCGACGGTCGTGAGCGTGTGACCATCGGGAAAATTCCATTCGATTCCGCCTGAGACCCACGCACCACGTAAGGCAACCATTGCGTATTTCATCACCGGGTTGGAATAGATGATGTCGCGATTAAGCGTCTTGTCGAAGATTTGATAGACGTGCCCACCCAACTCGGGAAGGACAGTGACTTTCAGGTATTCGTTCTCGAGGTACACCGCCTTCCAGGTATGGTCAGTCTTCTTGGGACCGAGCGAGTCGAGAAATGGATAGGGATAGACCGGGCGCCACTTGCGACGTTGCCAATCGAGCAATGCCGGGTACGGATTTGGCGGATTGAGTTCGTAAGTTGGAATTGCGAGTGGTCCTTCCCACACGCGCGGAGTGTCTTTCGAAGTCTGAGCACTGATGACGCCAGCAGCCACTAACAGAATCGTTGTGATCAGAATTAAAGAGTGAAATGATTTAATAAACGCGGCTCTCATAAACTAAGCACCTCTCTGCATTCTGTGCGTCTTTTTTACGCAACTCTCTGCGCGTCCTCAGTGTCTCTGCGACTCGGCGGTGGAGGTTACCTACAGCATCATGCCACGGCAGAACGGCCACGCAGTACAGGGAGCGGGGCGACCTGGTCATCGGCGAAACCCGACGTTCCATTACAGTATGAGATGGGCGCGAGGACCAGGTCGCTCCGCTCCCTGTACTGCGTGGCCTACTAATCGGCGCAGAGAGTCTTTTGTTTTCAGGCGACGAACCTGTCCTGCGCAACCGAATATCGCTCTACCTTTTCGGGCGACACACTGTATCCACTACCTACACCCGAGGGAACGTGAATGAATCCATTCGCATCAATTTCAATCAAAGGAACGACGACATCATCAACGTACCAGCGAGTCGACGCCTCGATGTCCGTCGGGAATGAGAAATCGGAGTGCATCGCCAGATGCAGCCCTTGAACTGAGGCCACTCCGAGTTCAGGCATCGTACCCACCCAACATTCGAGACCCGCTCTGCGTGCAGCATTCAGCATTAGCAGGGCTTCGCTAAGCCCTCCGACTCGCTGCACTTTAATGTTAACGATCCGCGCCCCACGGTGATTGATCAAGCGATTCAGAGAGACTAGTGAATCGGCGGATTCATCGGCACACAACGGCGTTTTGAGATAACGTTGTAGTTCGCCCGCTTCCTCGAATGCATCTGCGCCCAGTGGCTGCTCAATCATCATCAGACCGAACCGGTCCAACTCACGAAAGATCGAAATATCGGCAATCGTGTATGCGGCATTCGCGTCCACCATCAACGGCAGTCCTGGAAACTTCGCTCGCACGGCCGCAACCGGCTCAATATCCCAGCCTGGTTGAATCTTAATCTTCACGCGTTGATATCCCCGCGCAACAAACAGGTTGACGCGTTCGATCAACTCCTCAACGCCGTCGAAGATTCCGATGGCAACGCCGGAAGGAACAGGACGTCGAGCAATTCCCAATACTTCGCAAAGTGAGGCTTCTTGCTCTCTTGCATAAGCATCCCACAACGCTCCCTCAATTCCCGCTTTCGCAAATGCATCACCCGGCAATTCGCGCAATTGTCCATAAAACTGACATGGATCAATGCTGCGACATTCAAGCAACGCCGGAATCAACTGTTGACTAAGCGCGCCCCATGAACTGTCAGGAGTCGTGCTGGAATAGAAGGAGCCAGACATCGGCGACGCTTCTCCCCAACCTTTTACACCCGCGTCAGTATTGACTTCGATCAGAATCGAATCTTTCTCAACCACCGTTCCATTACTGATGCGAAACAGTTCAAGCAGTGGTACGCAGACACGATGAAGCGCCACACTCTCAATGTGGATCAACTGCCGAACATCAACCCGTGTGCTCACAAACACCTCATGTCATTGTGGCCAGCATTTCTCGGGTGACTCTATTAAGTGGCGGTTCACCCTTCGCAAAGCGGACAACCTCGTCAACTGCAAGTGCGCCTATTGCTTGACGCATTTCGATTCCACCGGCGGCGATGTGCGGAGTCAGGATTACGTTCGCCAGCCTCCGCAACTCATGATCGTGTGGCAGCGGCTCGAGGGGATCAGTAACGTCCAGCGCCACAGTTATGCGTCCCGAACGGAGCTCAGCAAGTAACGCATCAGTATCGATAAGTCCACCGCGAGCTATATTAATCAAGTAAGCGCCATCCGGAAGAAACGCGAGCCGGCGACTATCAAACATGTTCCGTGTCTCGGGCGTTAATGCCGCCGCCAGGACCACGACTGAACATGAGCGCACCAGCTCATCGAGTTCAACCAATCGCAGGTCATTGTCCGCAACCGACTGTGGCTGAGCATACGGATCACTGACCACTAGTTCGAGATTGAAGGGTTTCAAAAGCTTCGCAAAAGCTTGGCCGATGCGGCCGAAACCGATGACCCCAATCTTGCGGCCAAACAACGTTTCGCCTTCACTGACTTGTTCATTCGTCCTGATCACGCCCGTGCGCATCTCCGCGGAGTATTCAGGAATCCTGCGCACCATCGTCAGCGCCAAAGCCAACGCCATTTCGGCGACCCCACGAGCCATAGGATCCGCAGCGTTCGTCACCGTTACGTAATCGAAAATAGTCTCGGCAATACGCGACTTCACTTCGCCGCCACAGTGGGCGATCAATTTCACACGCGGATCAGTGCCTAGCATCTCGGCGGTTAGAAAAGGTGAATGCCAGGTCGTCATCAACACGTCGGCACTCGCGATCTGCTGGCGCAGTTCTCGCGAATCCTTGCGCGACGAAGAGTGCGTCCAATCGGCCACGTCAGCGAGCTTCTTTAGCGCCCTGGGAGTAAAAAAGTGCTGGAACAAGACATCACTTGCCAACACCAGAACATTTGGTCGTGTCACGTGAATCACCAACGAGGTTTCGGATTGCGCCGATGAAATCGGGTAGCGCAATTTCCGGTTCTTCGATTCCTGGCTGCCAGTACTTCTCCCATTCGAAACTTACATATCCGTCGTAGTTCAATCTCGTCAGAACCGCCAATGTCTCGGCGAAGGAAATGTTTCCCCGACCCGCCAATACTGGCAGCCAGTGCTCTGACGCGGGAGTCGGCCGTGCATCTCTTAAGTGAACGTGGGCCAGGTAAGGCTCGACCAACGGAGCAGCTTCTGTGATTGAATCACCAGCGGCTACGGAATTCGCCACATCCCAGATCAACTTCACATTCGGATGGTTTGCCCTGGTCACTATCTCAGCAGAAATTTCGGCCCGAGCGAAGTCTCCATGAGTTTCCAAACCAACTAGTACTTCGCTCGGCATCGCTTCGGCGATCTGGCGCAAACACTCAACAATGTACTCACTTGTTTCAACGCGATTCGCGCCCGGTTGGATCTTGTCCGGAAAAACGCGAATGAGTGGTGCGCCCAATGCGGCTGCCAGCTCAGCGTGTGCTACAGCTAATTCGACTTGGGCCAATCGTTCCGATCTGTCTGGCGAATGAAACGCGCACGAAGTATCGACACAACAAATCGCTAACTGCTGATTGTCGAGATAAGCGCGAGTGTTTGCGATCTCGGTTGGGGCGAACTCGGGTCGAGCGAGCAAGTCTAAACTGCCACCAAGTGCCCGCAACTCGATGCCGTCGTAGCCAAGCCGGCGAGCAGTTTCCGTGATCTGCTTAAGCTCCCAGTTGGGACAACCCAAAGTTGAAAACGCCAGCTTCATAAAAGGCTCTTTGTTCCTGCAACCTTTATTCGGGGCTTTGCCGCTTTCCTTGCGGACACTGATCGCGGCTTTGCCGCCTTCCTTGCGGAAAGGCTCCGCCTTTCCGGAGCGCCGAAAACTTGTGGCGGCTCTGCCGCCAGAGGCGAAGCCTCTAGAAAATTAAGACCTGCCCGGAAAGCCAGAGGCTTTCCGCAAGGAAAGCGGCAAAGCCGCGTTGTGTTCAACAAATCGATATATTTAGGGAACGTCATGCCTATATATAAACGCCATGCCTATATATAAAGGACTCGCTGTTATGGCGTGTACTCATACGCGCCTATGTCAATCGCTCCAAAAACCGGCCGGGACTGCGCCGTTCCCACTGCCAAAGCCGTGTGAAATGGCGGTATAAACGCCGGCGGAAAGAGTGGACTGATAAATGGATGTCCGGCCGGACTTTGCGGCGCGTTGTTACCGGCGTTTACCAGTGGACTGGTGGCAATTGGATGGACGTCATAGATCGTGATATCAGCGAAGCCCGGATTCGTTCCGAACACCGTTCCGGTCCAGGCCGTGGGAATCAACGCAGATCCGGTCGGCACCCAGTTGTTTGTCCCGGTACTGACTCTTCCGGCAACCCAGCGCACCCGAGTCTCCAACACGATCTTGTCGATCGGGGCACCGCCGACGCGGAAGAAGACGTTGTTGTGCAGCTCCAGACTTTCAATACCTTCGAAGATCTCAATGCCGGGACTTGTTTGACCCTGGCGGAGGATAAACGTGTTGTTTACAAAGCGATAGCGACCATCAGTGTGACCAGTGCCATCGCCACCAACCCGAGCCATTCTCGTTCCCTGGGTGGCAATGTGTTGGAAGACGTTTCCCACCACATCGGAGTCCTCACGAGCGGTATCCGTTGAGACCTTCTTATTCCCGTGTGGATCTGGTCCAATCAACTCGATCTCACCATAAAAGCCTCCCGAGACCCAGTTGTAGTAAATCTCGTTGCGTTCCGCCCGGCTCTTGATGTTATTCCCACCGTTTTGATCGTGCAGATAGCAGTACTGCATGCGGAACACAGAGCCGGGATGGGCAAACTCGTCCGTGGCCATGTAAACCGGATGCTGACCAGTTCCATTCCCGCAGTGATAAACCTCGACGTATTCCATCAACAGTGAACCCGAGTCTGTATCAGCGCCCAGGATTCCGTGAGCCGGGCAATCGTGGACCACGCAATCACGTAACGTGATGTCGTGCGCATGGTGATAGATCCCGCGAAAGCTACCGCCGGTAACATCGAAACCTTCGAACACATAATGATCTGATAGACGAAACTCGACCGTGTTTGTCCCTCCGGCGATTACTGGTCTCAGACCATTTACGCGCAGGCCTCGGATCGTGATCTTGTTCACGTCCGTTCCGGGTCGAGTAAAGATCAAGTCGCCGGGATAGGTGCTGTTGCCGTCCACCTCGGCGATGTCTCCCGGGTTTAGCAGCGGGGCGACGTCCTGCAACTTTTTGTACGTTCGGGTTGGTCCAACTTGATAAGTGATCGAATATGCTGTGCTACAGCAAGCAGCGACGAGGAAAAGTGTGACGATGAGGTGCTTCATGGATTCTCCTTTTCTACGCAAGGACCAAATGACATTTCCTACGGCTATTTCGTACTCTGCTTCGCGATCGCCTGCGCGAGTTTGTAGCGAGCACGTTCATAGTCATTTCCAGCTTCGGAAAAACCTATAGCCGGCCCTGAATCGGAAAAAACATGGGGGACCACTGATTGGAGAAGTTCGTCAACCAGAGAATCAAGCTTCAACTTGCGCGCCAGGGTGAGATATTGGTGGTCCTGCAAGCCACGACGAAGGTTTGCCAGCTGAACTGTGGAAATCGGTCCAGCTATGCCCCGATCTTCTTGCGGGTGAAGCTTGTCCTCGCCGGGATAGATAAGAACGCCGTCGCCATTTATGTATCCCTGATCCTCAAGTGGTTTGTTCGGTTGACCGCGATTGTCGAAGGTTATCGGATTTGCCCAAACGTTCTGCTTCCGTTCACCTACCTTTTGACGGTTGTGCTGCCAGTGCACTCCTTCCCAGTAGAAGTAATTGTCGACACCGTGTTTGAAGCAGGCCCAGATCGTAGCGCGCGCGTCTGTAGCTGGTGCATCGATGACGATCGCTCCAGCCGCAGGGCGACCGCCGTTGTAGATCCAGTATTTGTGTCCTCGACGGCGCTCTTCATCGGCGCGTTTGATGTCGTAGCCCAGTGGCCCAGTGTCCCAGATGTCGATCGCCCCGTCGAGGTCCTTCACATAATGTTTTGTTACAAAGGTGGGAAGAGCTTTACCTGGTCCCGGGTTGGTGTGAACGTTATCCGCGAGTTGGCGAATATATTTGTACCGTGAGGGCCCTGGCTCATCGGGTAAATACAGAAAGGTTAGCGCATTGGGAAAATTTTCCCGAAGGAACGTGACCCAACTATCAGCTTCACCCCAGGCACTCGATCGCTCATCGAAAAGTTTTCCTGGACCATAGAAGGTGCGGGGGATGATCTGATTTCCCACATTTTCACCCGGCCCTTCATATCCACGAGCCCGGGAAAAGTCAGTCCCATCAAAACGTGAGCGCACTGCTTCCACTTTAGCCCTGTCGTAATCATGCACCAGTTCAATGCGTTGGCGATGGGCAAAGCGGTGATACTCAGCATCCAGATCGCGGCCTTGATATAACTTTGGTTGCAGGCTCTCGTAATAGACCATCGCCTGCATACTGTTCTGATCGGGAAGAGTGAAATCAAAAAGTTCTAATTCAATCGGAAGCGAGTGCTTCTCTCCGTCCGCGTTAACAGTCACCGTTCCGTTATACCTACCGGCAGGCAGATTTCGGTTTGTATAAATCTCCACCCAGACTGCTTGATTCGATCCGGCCGGTACGCTCAGCGGGAACCCTCCTCGTCCTGTCCGTGCATTTTCCGGCACCAACTGGACCGGCTTCCAACCGGTGGGATCTTTTGGAGCGGCCGGCGATCCAGGCTTGTAGACCCACTCGGCATGCGACGGTGTTTCTACATTCATGTAGTTGAGGGAGAAGATTTGAATCGGACGCTGAACGTAGATCGTGGGATCAAGTTGTGGTGCGAGATAAGTGATTTTCGCAGGCCCATCCGATTGTCGTAACTCGGGTAACGCGACCAGGAGTTTGTTGATTCCGTCTTTGTCAGCTTCAACAACGATTTGAAAGGCGATGATTTCATTGCGGGCGCCAAAGATTTTGATCTTGTGTCCGTCCCAGGCTGAGTTGGAGCCCTTGTTCGGATTCTTCAGGTCGTCACGTTCAATTTTCTCCCCATCATTGACGGCCCAGATCGATTGGACCGAAGCAATTGTGGTCGCAGCAAATCCGAAAAAAGTAACTACCAGACTGACAATACTCAGCATCCACCGATTACGCAGATTACCCAGATTCTTTGGACGATAATCGGTCTGGTTCATTTCTTAAATCAGCGTAATCTGCGCAATCGGCGGATGAATTTAATTACCTATCTATCGATCACTGGCTCCGTCTTAATAACCGGTGGCTCCGATCGAACCTCACCCGTCTCAGCGGGTACTCGACCAGCGGCGATGAACGCTAACCCAACTAGCGTTGTAACAACCGCGTAAATTCCCACAATCAAGCGATTACGACCCGCGGAACTCGCGATTACCAGAAGGAAACAAGCCAACCCCATTCCAGTTGTGACCTTCCCCACCAGCGCTAACTGTCCGCGTCCCGAAACTCCGCTCTCTCCCAACTCCGTCGTTGTGTCTATCGGTGTTGCCAGTTTTTGAAAGAAGGCGTCAACCCGACGCGCAAACTCGCCGCTGGGCTTTACTAACAACACCGGAACGAAAAACGCGATCGTTGTAGTGACAGCGGGAATACCAATCAG
>DATFRK010000651.1:0-6544 GCA_035263325.1 Pyrinomonadaceae bacterium
TTCCACCCCACCACTTCCAATTGTCGACCAGCGGAATGATTACGCGCACACCAACGCGATTAGCAATTTCCAACACTTTGTCGAGCGCGCGAAAGGCGTCTTCATTGAATTCGCCGGGTCGCTTGACGTGACAGGGAATGGGATTTGGCCCTTCTTTGCGACAGATGGAAATTACGTACATCCGCGCGGCCCGTCCTCCCATTTGCTTGATCGTGGTCAGCGCATCGGTGATTTCAAACTCGTCGGGAAAGCGCCACTCATTCGTCGCTTCGAACGCCATGTTGTCTTCGACGATGTGAAGGTTCGGGATGTTGAACGAGATGAAGCGGTATTCTTTTGCCCCTTCCATCAGCTTGTCGCCTGAGCGCGTCACGAAAACCTTCATGTCGTTCTGGGCCACGGCGACGATGGCGCATGAACCGAGGAGAATAAGTAACGTCAAACAGTCGAAAGTCCAACGTCGAAAGTAAAACAGCTGAGACGTAAAACAGACCTGGAACTCTGGACTTTTTACTTTGGACTGCGCCATAGATTAGTGAGAAAACTCTGCCGCCTGTTCTGTCAGGGGTAAGGCCTCGCTAGCAGGTTCGTGTGGTTCGAGGCGGTCGTACCAGAACTTTTTCAGAAATAGACTGGTTAGGACCAGGACAGTCAATGATACGAGTGTGCCGCGAACATCACGGAAGATCACATAAAGTGGCGCAGTGACCAATGTCAGTTGCCAGCAAATGCCGACTGCGCAATTCATTAGATCGCGACCAGCATTGCGGTTGCGCTCGATCGACGGGTCTTCTTTGGCCACCAGGTCATGAATCGGTTTCCAGAAGCCCCACGGTCTCACGTCACGGTAGAACTTCTTAATCGTTTCTTCTTCAACCGGCTCCGTCATCAAGCTGCCGACCACACAGGCAATGGTTGAGAGCACGACGATGAAGGGAAATGAGTAAGTTGGGTCATGAAACGCTGGGGCAAACAGCGGCAGGAACTTCGGTACCAGTAAAGCCGAGGTTAAACCGACGAGCATCCCGGCAAAGTACCCGTGACCGTTAAGTCGCCACCAATACCACTTCAATACATTCGCGGCGGTGTAGCCTCCGTAGAGTCCGGCAACGATCCACTGCGTGATGGAAGTGATGGAGGAAATGAACATGCCGATGCCCATGCCGGCCACCAGAATGATCACCGAAGCGAGGTAGCTAAAACGCACCAGGGTGCGATTGTCGGCAGTGGGATTTAAATAGTGTTTGTAGAGATCGTTGACCAGGTACGCGGCGCCGGCGTTCACCGTGGCACTAAAATTCGCCATGAACGACGACAACAGGCCAGCCAACAACACGCCGATCAAACCTGCCGGCAGGAACCTATTGATCACGTAGGGTAGCACCAACTCGAAGTCGATATTGTTGCCCATCTTGCGAAACTGGGGCGTCACATAGACGAGGCCCAGGAGAGTGATGCCGCCGATCAAAATCCAGCGCGGCACTAAACAGACTGACACAATGCTGCTCATCAAACTGGCTTCACGCGGATTCTTCGCCGCGAGGATGCGTTGCATATCGTAGTTCGGAGCGGCTCCAGCCATACTTACCAACACGCCCTTGACCACCATCACCATGAAAAACAGGCCAAACATCGAGGCGATTCCTTCGGCGGCGATCCGGTCGTTCATCGCCGGCAGTAGATTGCTCCAGTCGAGGGCTGCGTTCCAACCGAAGGTGATGTTTCGCCAGCCAGCCGGTGTGACCTGGTCCAGCGTCTCCGCGGCCACGGTCGTCATGGCGATCGCGCCGATCACCAGGGCGGACAAGGCCATCAGTAGAAACTGCGCGAAGTCCGTGAGCACCACGCTCAACATTCCGCCGAGCACTACGTAAATCGCGGTGATGCCCATTAAGAGTATGGCGTAGGTGCTGGGCGACAGGTCCCAGGGTAAGAACACTTTGCAGAACTTGCCGATGCCTTGAAATTCGTAGCCAATGAAACTAACGACACTGACGAGCGCGAAGACTACGATGACGCCGCGCGAGAGTTCGCCGCCTTTGGCACCGAAGCGAGTGGTGATCCACTCGGCGCCCGTCCGGGCGTTTGAGCGGCGAATCCATTTGGAGACGTAGACGGCGTCGAATACCTGGTTGAAGATCGGCCACACCCACGGGAGGAAGACAGCTTTCATTCCATAGGCGTAGAGGATGTAGACAAACCACATCGTGCCGGTGATGTCCCACATCGCCGACGCGTTTGAAATACCCAAGAGCCACCAGGGCAGTGATTTGCCACCGAGGAAGTAGGAGTCGAGATTTCGCGAGGCCCGGCGAGTAACGTAGACGCCAACTGAAATCATCGCGACGAAGTAGATTATCAGGACGACGATATCCAGAGTCGTCAGACGCATTTAATGGTTCCTTTACTGGAATACCACGGCCTTGCGCCGTGGTTTGTTATGTTCACTGCTACGGAAAAACGGCTTAGCTAAATTCTTAAATGCCACGGCCTTGTGCCGTGGTTTGTTACGTTCACTGCTAAAGAGCAAACCCACCGTCGGTGCTTTTTTCGCGGTGAACGTGAACCTCCACGGCACAAGGCCGTGGCATCCCGCTTTGCGTGCGCCGGTTCTTCTAGCAGCGAGCGTGACTGACCACGGCGCAAGGCCGTGGCATCTCTCGGAGACGGCCAATCTTGTTCTAGCAGCAAGCGGGAAACTCCACGGCGCAAGGCCGTGGCATCGTTTAAAGTGCCCGACATTGAAGCATGCTTGCCCAAATCTGACTACTGAATGCCATCAGTGTTACTTACAAACGCGATTCGCTTGCTATCGGGTGACCATGAAGGAACATTGATCGTGCCTTGCCCGCCGTAAAGATAAGCGATGACCTTGGGTGGTGTGCCGCCTGCCGCCGGCAGCAAACGAATGTAGACGTGCTTGTAGAAAGGATGGTCCGCCGAGTTTATGTCCTGCAGAAAGGAAAGGATTACGATCCATTTGCCGTCCGGCGAAATGTGCGGAAACCAGTTATTGAACTCATCGTTCGTCACCTGTTCCTGATTGCTGCCATCCGGTTTCATGCGCCAGATTTGCATTAGTCCAGTGCGACTCGAATTGAAGTAGATGTACTTTCCATCAGGAGTGAGTTCGGGCCCATCGTCGACACCCTTGGCATTCGTCAGTGCTTTTTCCTCACCGCCGTTGACCGAGATCTTATAAATGTCCAACTCACCATCTCGTTGTCCGGTGAAAAAGAGCGACTTGCCGTCAAGTGACCAGCTATGCAAATAGGACGGACCATTGGCGGTGACCCGCTTAGGGACCCCGCCCTTAGTCGGTAGTACATAAATGATCGACCGGTTCTGGTCATCCTTCGAGTGATTACTAATTGCCAACATCTTGCCGTCGAACGACAGGACATGGTCGTTGTTGTTGTTCACTGCGAACCCGGTGTCGATCACGGTCGGTGTGTTGGTGGCGAGATCGAAGCGATAAAGACGGCCGCCCTGGTTGTAGATGAGGAACTTGCCGTCGCGCGTCCAGTTCGGCGCCTGCAAGGATCCGGGGATGCGGTAGAGGATCCGCCTGTTATTGTCCGCCAGGTCCATCACTTCGAGATTGCTACCGATGTAGTCGCGATAGGGAACAAAGGTGTCACTCGCCGGGAGGGTGATGCGCACGTTGTGAAAGACTGCTTGTTCGACCACGTCCTTATTGTGTGAACAGACGAACAACCCGGCTTGCACGTCGTTGCCGAGATCGATATCGGCAATCTGTTCGGTCGCGAACGGATCACCCGAGCGCGCCACTGACATGATGTACGTGTTTCCTTTGCGCTCGAGTTGAATCACGTCCGCAGCCGTGATCTTGGAGATGATCTCTTGAGTGATCGCGCCCTTGGTGCGGCGAAACTGTAGCGAGGTGCGACCATCTCCGTGTACTACCGCGGTCACGTGCGGCGAGTCTGGTTCCAGACTTTGCCGCACCGTCCAGCCAATCTTTCTGTGCGGTTCTACACCTTTGCCAACGAAGCGAACATTGGTCGTCAACATAAAATTTCCCTTGAGCCGTTGCCAGAGAAACTGAAACTCATCGCGACCGAGCCACATGTTCGTGCCCGCTCCGTCGATCGTGTATTCCTGTCTTGCTTCGTTGTAGCTAACCTTGCCTGCGAGCTTTGGGTTGCCCACACCCGTGGTTTCCGCAAATAGACCGATGGGCTTCTGCTGTGACATTGACGGTCCTACCAGGGTCATCACAAATACGATTACCGTCACGGTACCGATCACAATTCGGTTATTCATCCAATTGTTCTCCTGTCCTTTGAGGTGTCGACCCCCGTCTGCCAACAGTCAGTACCATCTTGCGGTAGCGGATGGGTCTGTCTGGTTGAGCTTCGTTTGAGGATAGACGAAACAGACCCATCCGCTACCGCGAGATGGTACTGACTGTTGTCGAGAAGTCACCGCACTCCACGAATTAGAAAAGCATTGTGCCATGCTTTGTTGGTAACGTATCATCCGGCGAAAAATTTTTAGCGGACAACCCTCCCAACAAATCTGAAATTACAAATCTGTATGCTCAACGAGCCAAAGAAAACTGTTGCCCTACTCGTCGCGTTAACATTCGTCATTCTTAGCGCTTTACTGCTGTCGGGATCCCCGGCAGCTGCCTATCAAACGCAGTACCCCTTTCAGAATCCCAACCTGCCGCTCGAGGAACGAGTGACGAATATCATCTCGTTGTTAACGCTCGAAGAGAAGATTGCTTGCCTGGGAACGAACCCAAGCGTGCCACGACTCGGGATCAAAGCGAGCGGCCAGGTTGAAGGTATTCATGGCCTGACGCAGGGCGGCCCGGCCAAGTGGGGCCGGCCCAACACAATTCCCACAACCACCTTTCCCCAAGGCATTGGACTGGGCGAGACCTGGGACCCCGACAGCTTACGACAAGCCGGCGGCATCGAGGGCTACGAGGCCCGTTATATTTTTCAAAGCAAAAAATATCACCAGGGTGGAATTGTCATTCGCTCACCGAATTCGGATCTCGGTCGCGATCCGCGTTGGGGTCGCACTGAAGAATGTTACGGCGAAGATGCGTTCTTCAACGGCACCATGACTGTTGCTTTTGTGAAAGGCCTCCAAGGCGACAATCCGAAGTACTGGCTGTCAGCCGCCTTGATGAAACACTTCTTGGCCAACAGCAACGAGAACACCCGTAGTCACTCCTCTTCCGATTTCGACGAGAGACTTTTTCGCGAATACTACTCGGTACCGTTTCGCATGGGCATTATCGAAGGCGGCTCTCGTGCGTTCATGGCTTCTTACAACGCGGTAAATGGAATTCCCATGGGCGTCAGTCCGATCCTCGAGAACGTCGCGCGCAAAGAGTGGGGGCAGGATGGAATCATCTGTACCGACGGCGGCGCAATGCGACTCCTGGTGACCGATCACAAGGCCTTCCCGGATTTCGAACACGCCTCAGCGGCAGTAGTGAAAGCGGGAATTGGTCAGTTTCTCGACAATTATCGCGACGCAGTGCGCGGTGCGGTCAACAAAGGTCTGCTCACGGAAAAGGAGATCGACGAAGCCCTTAAAGGAAACTTCCGCGTGATGATCAGGCTTGGTTTGCTCGATCCCCCGGCAATAGTGCCGTACTCGAGTATCGGCTCTGAAGCGGAAGATCCCTGGCTGAAGAATGAACACAAAGCTACCGCCAGAGAGATTACTCAGAAGTCGGTTGTATTGCTGAAGAATGCGAAGCAAACGCTGCCGCTCGACAAGACGAAATTGAGATCGTTAGCGGTTATTGGCCCAAGGGCAAATGAGGTCTTGCTCGATTGGTACAGTGGCACACCGCCTTATCGCGTCACGCCACTTGAAGGTATCAGAAACAAAGTGGGGGCGAACGTTGAAATCAAATCGAGCAGCGACAATGACGAGGCAGTCAAGCTGGCCCAAGCAGCTGACGTCGCAATCGTTTGTGTCGGGAACCATCCGAACGGTGGTCACGACAACGAGTGGGGCAAGGTCTCGGTGCCGAGCGAAGGTCGGGAAGCAGTGGATCGCGAATCGATCACACTTGAGCAGGAGGAATTGATCAAGCGCGTCTATGCAGCGAATCCCAAAACTATTGTGGTTCTGATCTCGAGCTTCCCCTATGCGATCAACTGGAGCCAGGCGAACGTTCCCGCCATTGTCCACATGGCTTTGAACAGCCAGGAAGAAGGGAACGCACTCGCCGATGTGTTGTTTGGTGATTACAACCCTGCTGGTCGCCTGGTGCAGACGTGGCCAAGCGCGCTTGATCAACTACCGCCAATGTTGGATTACGATATTCGTCACGGCCGAACGTATATGTACTTCAAAGGTGAGCCACTTTATCCGTTTGGCTACGGTTTGAGTTACACCACTTTCGCCTATTCGAATCTACGAGTGAGCTCGAGCACCGTTTCGGGCAAGACTGCGGTTACCGTCAGCGTCGATGTAAAGAACACCGGCAGTCGAGCCGGTGATGAAGTGGTGCAGCTGTACGTCACTCACTTAAACTCAGCTGTTGCCA
>DATFRK010000652.1:0-2647 GCA_035263325.1 Pyrinomonadaceae bacterium
GATTGTCGTCGTGAAAGCGATCCATGTTGAAACGAAACATCAGGGTCTGTTTCGAAGTCAGCTTGTGGTCCAGGCGGCCATTAAAGAGAAATTGGCGATAGTGCCCAACCCACGCGAGGTTACCGTCCGGCGGCAAGACAAATGACGGCAGAGTACTCGACAGGAACGTGGTCCGGTTCTGCCACGTGTAGTCAGTCGTGACAAAGAAGAAGGTTTTGTCCTTAATGATTGGACCGCCAATCGTGCCTGAAACCTGGCTCAACTGATCGGGAATATCGATCGGATTGATGGCCTGAAGCGTGCTTGGAGTCACACAAGTCGAAAGTGACGGCGGGCAATAGTTTTTGGTTGGGAACGTTTCCGCCTGCCAGCTGCCTGGCCGGTACATAAACAATCCTTCGCCGTGAAAATCGTTCGTGCCTGATTTGGTAACGAAGTTCAACGCCGGACCGGACGTCCAGCCAAATTCGGCCGAGAACGCGTTGGTCAATATATTCACTTCCTGAACGGCATTGAGCGGCAACGTAGTGATTGCAGTCTGCCGTCCCCAGGCCTCGTCGTTGTTCGCGCCATCGAGCGTGAAGGTGGTTGCCCGGCGCGAGCCTACCCCGGTGATGAAGTATGTCGCATTAACAAATAGATCCCCAGTGCCTTTCCCCTGCCGGAACGCCGAATTCAGCAGCGGCAGCGTCGTAACCTTGCGGCCCAGGATCGGAGTTTCATTGATCTGTTTGGTTTCAAGTGGGAGCCCGATCTGCGGATTTGCGCGCACGCCCTGCTGGGTTCCAATTATGGTGACCTCGGACTTCGAAGCGCCCACGGCCAGATTGACTTTGATGGTCGCGGTCTCGCCTGAGCGCAGGCTGATCTCTTTGCGCTCTTCGTTGGCGAAGCCGTCCTTGCTGACAGTGACCGTGTAGGTGCCCGTAAGCGAGAGCGCGGGAATGGTGGCGCTGCCTGCACTTCCAGTCATAACCTCGCGCGTCGCGCCGGTCGCATCATTGACCACAGAGACTTTAGCGTCCCTGATAACGGCGCCGTTTTGATCCTCCACCACGACGACCATCGCACCGGTGTTGGGCGTCTGTGAGAACGCAGCAACCGCCGTTACCGCGAGCAAAAAGGCAAGCACACCAAGTTGAGCCAGGAAGCATTTGATCATATTGAATTCCTCTTTTATTCGAGTAGGGTTACGCGACTCGAGGAGAGTGGGCAATTTAGCCCAGCGGGACGAGATACTACCAGCCGCCGTTGAAGATATCCGCGGCCGCTTGGGAAACCGGCTCAGCACGAAACAGTCGGGTACTACTTTCCAAACCAACCAATCGGCCTGCCGGAGAGATCCACCCAAACACTCTTAACCTGGGTATAGAGTTCCAGTGCGTGGCGGCCCATCTCTCGGCCGTAACCCGATTGCTTGTAGCCACCGAAGGGCGAAGCGGCATTGAACATATTGTAGGTATTGATCCAGACCACGCCGGCCTTCACCGCCTTCGCAAACCGGTGCGCGCGAGTGATGTCACGCGTCCAGACGCCCGCGGATAATCCGTAGATGGTTTCGTTGGCCTGACGAATCAGGTCTTCGTCATTATCAAAAGTGATGACTGAGCTAACCGGACCAAAGATCTCTTCCTGGGCCACGCGCATCGAATTCCTCACGTCGCTGAAGATCGTGGGCTGGAAGAAATAACCATTCTTGAACTGCGGATCGAGTTGTGGCGTCTCACCACCTGCAAAGACCGTCGCACCTTCTTCGCGAGCAATTCCGACGTAGCCCTTAATCTTGTTGAGTTGCTCCTCGGAAACCTGCGGTCCCATCAAGGTCGCCTTGTCCATCGGATCGCCGACTTTTACTTTTTCGGCTTTCTCTTTGAACCGACCGAGAAACTCGTCCTTGATTTTCTCTTCGACGAACAGTCGTGAACCGGCGCAGCATACCTGTCCCTGATTGAAGAAGATTCCCATCATCGCGCCGTTGACGGCCTGATCGAGATCGGCATCAGCAAAGACTATGTTCGGCGCCTTGCCGCCAAGTTCGAGCGAAACTTTGGTGAGATTGTCGGCAGCCGCTTTCGCAATCAACTTCCCGACTTCGGTGGAGCCTGTGAAAGCGATCTTATCGATGCCTTTGTGCGAAGCCAGCGCCGCACCGGCGGTCTCGCCGTAACCGGGAATGATGTTGACGACACCTTCGGGAAAGCCTGCCTCCTGAATCAATCTTGCCAACTCCAGGGCGGTTACCGGCGTTTGCTCGGCCGGCTTCAGCACAACAGTGTTGCCGGCGGCCAAAGCGGGCGCGAGTTTCCACGCCGCCATCAACAGAGGAAAGTTCCACGGAATGATTTGACCGCACACGCCAACCGGTTCGCGCAGGGTGTAATTGAACATCTGGCCCGGCACGGGAATCGTTTCGCCTTCAATCTTCGTCGCCCAGCCCGCGAAGTATTCAAAGTTTTCCACCACGCTCGGCAAATCGATGTAGGTTGATTCCTTGATCGGCTTGCCGTTGTCGCTGGTCTCGAGCTCAGCGAGTTGGGCTGTGTCGCGTTCAATCAACTGTGACAGTTTGTAAAGCAAACGCCCGCGATCGCGCGCGCTCATCTTTGACCATTTACCGTCGAAGGCTTTGCGGGCGGCGGCGACAGCC
>DATFRK010000653.1:0-9880 GCA_035263325.1 Pyrinomonadaceae bacterium
ATCAATCGTCAAAACCCCTGATTTTTCTAAGATGTCGCGTCTTCCCTGAGTTGGCACGGGGCTTGTAATAGACCATGACGTCGCGAGGCAACTATGCGTCGCAATAAAAGGTCGGTGAGACCGGGAAACATGAAGACTAACACCGCAAAAAATTTGGCATCAGCCGCAATGCTCGTAATCCTCTCCCCGTTTCTGGCGCTGGCGATTCTAGTCAGCATCAAGACTGCGGGAATAGCGGAGAACGGCATACTGCTGCTCTTGCTGACTCTGTCTGCTGCTGTCCTAAGTGGTATCAACGGTTTTGGCCGCCGCACGGCCCAGTTGGCCCCACTTTCTGCAGCAAAGACTGATTCAGTTGGTGCCAAATCAGGTCAAAGTGTTCATTGGTCACCCGGCCGATCTACCAACGCCTAACACAAAACTTAAAGGAGCAAAAAAATGATTAAGAGATTCTTCCGCGATGAGACAGGTCTTGAACTTTCAGAGTACGCAGTAGCCGCCGCTTTGATCGCGCTCGCGACCGTTGCCGCTTTCCAGCTTCTGGGAACCAACATCACTGGCAAGATCACGACCCTGGCCAACACAGTGAAATAACTCTGGCTGGCAGTCTTAAAGCGTAGTGCTCCTGATATTGCCTGCGCTAAGCGATTCCAGCACCACAAGGAGACATTCTAATGATCAGAAAGTTTCTGCGTGATGACACCGGCCTGGAGTTATCGGAATACGCTGTTGCCGCAGCGCTAATAGCAGTCGCAACCGTAGCAGCGTTCCAGCTTCTTGGAACGAGCATCACGAGCAGGATCACAACCCTTGCAAACAATGTGAAATGACAAGGTTGATCCAATAAGTCATGAAGAGGGTAGCGCGCCCCAGGGCGTGTCTACCCTCCTCAAGACATTGTTGAGACTTCTGGTCTCTTTTTCAAGGTGGAGCTAAGAAGCACATGTTGAGCCCCGCATTAATGGCATCAGAGATTCTTCTCATCCCTCTAGCCATCATCATCATTTACTACGACGTGCGCTACCGCCGCATTCCCAACGCGTACGTACTGGCCACCTTGATCAGTGGCATTTCTATTAACGCCATGTTCGGTGGCTTCAGCGGGGTGCTCAGCAGCGTTGGCGGCTGCGCCCTTGCCTTTGTCTTAATTTTTGTCTTGCACGTCTTCGGCGCCATGGGCGCCGGAGACGTGAAATTGTTTTCCGCGATTGGCGCCGTCACTGGCGCTCATCTTGTAATCCCGACCTTTTTCGTAGTGGTCTTGGTAGGTGGGTTACTTGCTCTTATTCCGATCATTCGAGCCAGGGCCGTGACGGCGACGATGCACCGAGTTTTACAGATCTTCGTTGGCTTCTTACCTGGTTGGGAAATGCCACGTTTCAGTGTACCGGCGGATCGCCGTTACACCGTTCCCTATGGCGTCGCGATAACCATCGGGGGACTTATCTCAGTCGCAATTTTCAGAGTTTGAACAATTCGCAACTAGCAACAGTGAGCCAATCAACCCCTACGGAGAGTCAATCATGCGAAACAAACGTTTCTTCATCGTTCTCGTCGGTGCGCTGATTTTTGGCGTTCTCGCCGCGGTTTCAGTCAGCAAGTACTTATCTAGCGCACAGGCTTACACCAAGAATCTCAACCGGGTAGCTGTTGCGAAGGTCGCGATCCCACTCGGTACCAAGATCACTGCCGAACAGGTCACGTTGGTCCAGTTTCCCAAGGAGTCGACTCCGGATGGCACATTCGAAGCCCCGGAGAAACTCGTCAACCGGGTTGCGGTAACCAATATTGGAGCGCGTGAACCAATCACCGAATCGAAGTTGGCTCCCGAAGGAACGGCGGGCGGTCTTTCTGCCGTGATTCCGGAAGGCTATCGAGCGATGACCGTGAAGGTTGACGACGTTGTCGGCATCTCGGGATTCATCATGCCGGGCACGTTGGTTGACGTCGTGGTCGTGATTGACCCGCAGGAAAAGGCCGGCATGCAGGATCCGATCTCCAAGATCGTGCTGCAGAACATCAAGGTGCTGGCCAATGGACAGAACATCGACAAGCCCGACGATCAACGCGAGGCCAACAGCGTGAAAGCCGTGACGCTTCAGGTAACTCCTGAGCAGGCCGAGAAACTGGCCCTGGCTTCCACTGAAGGCAAGCTGCAACTGGTCATGCGCAATCAGATCGATCAGGGTGACGAGCAAACCACGGGCGTGAACAAGCGCGGACTGCTGACTGGCGACAAAGTGGCGCCGATGCCAGAACCTGGTTCGTTGAAGAGCGAACAGCCCAAGGCTGAGCCACGTCCAGCAATTCGCCGCGCACCGCGCGTGCAAGAAGAAGCTAAGCCAGCCGCCCCTGCGCCGGCGCCGACGCCTCGCGCCTCAGTGGAAATGATTGAGGGCGCCAAGAAGCGCAGTGTCGATTTTCCGTAAGACGTTCACCGTCTTTTCGCAAGCCATTTGACTTGATCGCCTTGTCGATCGCCAGAAAGCAAAGGAGCACAAGATCATGCAGAGCCGTTCCCCTATACCACGCCGATTGAGTTTAGTACTGGCGTCTTTGGTTACTATCTTCGCTACCACCATCATTCACGCCCAGGAAAACTCCTACAAGGCGTCGTTCGCTCAAAACAAGGAAGCGATTGCGGTGAATGTCCTCGTGGGACAGTCGCGTGTGATCAATTTCGACCGTGCTGTCGGACGGTTCTCAGTGTCCAATCCAGACATCGCTGAAGCAGTGCTCGTTACGCCTGACCAGGTGCTGGTTAATGGAAAGCAGTTTGGCCAGGTCAACTTCATCGCCTGGGAGCAGAGCGGTGGTGAGTTCCTCGTATTTGACGTTTACGTCCGAGCCAATCTTTCGTTGATCGACTCGCAGATTCGGGCGCTGTTTCCCAAGGACGACATCCGGCTCAGCCAGGCTAACGGCTCGGTGGTGATCTCCGGAAGCGTAACGGCTGCAAGTACTGCCGCCCAGGTACAGAGCGTGGTCGAAGCTGCCGGTTTCAAGACCGTCAACATGCTCACCTCTCCGGCGAAAGGCATTAGCCAGGTTCAACTGCAGGTGCGTGTCGCCGAAGTGTCACGCAATCGCATCAAGGATATCGGAACGTCCTATACCTACCAGGGGGCTCCGAGCCATGGTGGTTATCTCAACAGCGGCGCTGGACCAAGCGGCCTAAGCGATCCCATTGCGCAACCAAGACCGCTGTGCACCATGTGCGGCATCGTGGGTGGACCACTGACACCCGCACTCAACCTGTTGATGATGGGCGGCAACTCGCTCGCGATGTTGCGCTTGCTACAAACTCAGGGCGCCATCAGAGAACTGGCCGAACCAAACATCATTGCCATGGATGGTCAGGAAGCTAGCTTCCTGGCTGGCGGCGAATTCCCCATCCCAGTGGTGCAGACGGACGGTGCCCGCGTTGGTATCAGCATTGTGTTTAAGGAGTACGGGGTGCGCTTGAACTTCAAACCAACCATCATTGACGAAGATCACATTCGTCTCGAACTCACTCCTGAAGTGTCCACCATCGATTTCAATACCGGAGTCAAGTTTGATGGTTTCCTGATCCCTGGTCTCCAGACTCGTCGCGCCAAGACTGGCGTTGAGTTGCGTGACGGCCAGAGCTTTGCCCTCGCAGGATTGCTCGACAATCGCGAGACCAAGTCTATTTCCGAAGTACCAGTGCTGAGCCAGATACCGATCCTTGGCAACCTCTTCAAGTCGAAGTCATTCCAGAAAAATGAAACCGAGCTAATGTTCATCGTGACTGCACAGATCGTGAAACCAGTTAATCGCGATGAGCTACCGCAGATGCGCGGCATCGACGGCCTGAAGAATGGTTCGCCGTTGGGTCTGGAACCGAAGGGTGAAGGCATCACGGGTCGCACCGGTTTTTCAAACGGACAAACCCCGGAGGCCACTCCCGCGACCGCTCCGCCGGCGCCTAAGGCCGAAGAGCCGAAGAAAGACAACAACAGCAACTCAGGCGCCAAGTCGACCTCAGGCTCGACTGCCAGCACCCGAGTTATTAACCCGTCACTACCGGTGGCGAGAGTAGTTGCGATAGCGGCTCCTGATCAGCCGCTGGTTCCCTAGTGTTGCCCTAGTAACCTCAGCCTCAGTTCAGTTAACTCTCCCCTGACGTTAGCGAAACTGGAGGATGAAACAATGTCTAGGTCAAAGTTGGGTTTGATAAGAGAGAGAAAGGGTGAACGCGGTTCTATTCTGACGACTGCAGCCTTGGGGATGCTTTCACTTCTTCTGGCAGTCGGTCTCGGAGTTGATATCAGTCGTTTCTACCTTTCGAAAGCCGAGTTACAGAATGCTGCTGACGCCTCGGCTTTGGCTGGAGTATCTGGACTAAATGGATCTCCAGCCGGCATTACCGAGGCGACAAATCGAGCGGTACTAGCGATGAACAAGTACAACTTCAACAAGGTCGGCGTTAGTTTTCCGCGCGCCAACGTGTTGTTTGCGGTAAACCTGGGTGGTCCATATATGAGTGAAGGTGCTGCTGCGGGACAGGCCCACAACATTCGCTTCATTCAGGTCGCCACACCGCCATCGCCTGTCGGTGTTTCTTTCGCCGCCTCAGTTCTCGGAAACAGCTGGGACCTGTCGGCCAGTGCCACCGCCGGTTACTCAGTTCCGCTCAATATGATTTGTCCGTGGTTGCCAGCCTTTGTACTTGACTATCCGGACAATCCGATCGCGCCGGGCAATACCTACACCTTCCGTTTGTCGCCAGGCACTGATGTATCACCTGGCAACTATCAACTCCTTGCGCCGATCGGTTCGGGTGGGGCTGACGATAGAAACGGAATGGCGACAGGGGTTAATTGGTGTATTACGCCCGGTCAGGAAGTGGAAACAAAGCCTGGCGTGACCGCTGGTGCGATTCGTCAGGGAATCAATACTCGCTTCGACATTTACCAGGGACCGATAGATCCAGCTCTGGCGCCCCCGGATACGAATGTTGCTCAATCAATTACTTATCAACAGTACATCGACAATTCTGTTGTGACCGCTCCTTCGCATCAGGGTGTAGCTGGTCGTCGCGTCGTGTTCATACCTATCACCAGGGCCCTACCGGGTACCGGCCGCGACACGATCGTCGTCGACCGCTTTGGTGTCTTCTTCTTACAAACGGCAGTGGGTGGAGGAAACGGCGGCGAGCTCCAAGCTGAATACATTAACGACATGGCCTTCGCCGGCAATAGTTATTACGACCCCGACGGTGGAGCGACTAACAGCCTATTGGCCGTTCCAGTGCTCTACAGATAGGGGGAACCATGCACCCAAGGATCAAAAAAATACGAAGTAAGCGCTGTTATCGCCGGCTGTTGCAGTTGCAGCGTTTTCGCAGGGACGAGCGTGGGATTCATTTAGTAGAGGTGGCAATAGTTTTACCGATCTTTTTAGTTCTGTTTGCAGCGACGGCGGAATTTGGACGTTTCTTTTACGAGTACACGACGTTAGCAAAGGCAACTCGAGTGGGAGCTCGGTATCTCACTACGGCGCAGGTCAAACCCAGTGAAGACGAGACCGCAAAGAACATAATCGTCTTCGGGAATCCGACCGGTACCGGGTCGCCGATCCTAACCGGATTAAGCAAGACTAACATCGTGATCACGCGTAATGGTGGTACTCCAGTATTACCGGAAACACTACAAGTTCAAGTTGCGGGTTTCAAACACCAGCCAATTTTTGATTTGGGGCTGATGACTAACACGCCCTCGCTTTCCTTAAACATCGACGTGAAGCCAAGCGTGACCATGCGCTATCTGCTCACCCAGCCTCCGCCAATTGAGTGAGGTGATGAAAATGAGCCGAAGCAAATTAACTAGATCAAACGAGCGCGGTGCCACATTGGTTGAATTCGCGATCGCAGCGTCAGTCTTCCTGGTCAGTATGTTTGCTGTTCTCGAGTTTGGGCGAGCACTCTGGGTGCATAACGCTCTCTCTGATGCCGCTCGACGCGGAGCGCGATACGCTGTGGTGCATTCAATGACTGATGCGACCGGCGTAAAGAATGTTGTTGTCTATGGGAACCCCGAAGGTAGCGGTCAACCCCTGGTCTACAATTTGAACACGAGCAACGTACAGGTGGACTATTCCTTTTTTAATGTAAACAGAGGAACGGTCTCAGTGAGCATTACCAACTATCAATTTCAATTCGTGGTTCCTCTAGTCGGCACGACAATTACGATGCCGGCCTACACCACCACATTAACCGGTGAAAGCGCAGGTCGCATACCTGCGAGCCTTTAGTCCCCAATACTCACTTTTAAATAAGGAGAAAAGGCATGAGTAACAAAATGAAGGATGGAAATTATAAAAAGGGGGAACGCGGCGCAGTCCTGGCAATGAGTGCGATCGCTATGCTCGCACTTCTGTTAGCCACTGGCCTGGCCGTGGATATCAGTCACTTCTATACAGCGAAGGCCGAATTACAAAATGCGGCCGACGCGGCCGCTCTCGCAGGCGCCTCGCAGATCAATTCAACCTCTGGTGGTGTCAAGCTGGCGATTGCGGAAGCGACGAAGGCCTTGAATAAGTACGATTTCAAAGCCAACGTCAACATCGGTGCTGCTGATGTTAGCTTTGCCAACAACCTGAACGGGACCTACATGGACAGCGCCAGTGCGATCGCGAATCCCACTTCAGTCCGCTTCGTTAAGGTAACTATCCCGCCGCAACCGGTCGGGGTGGCCTTCTCAGCGATTGCGCTGGGTTCAAGTAAGACTATCGGCGCTACCGCCACCGCTGGCCTGTCTGTCGGTCTGACGATGAACAAGTTCTACACGGCGTTTACCTTCATCGAGTCCAGTACCCAACAGATAGTCAAGGGCAACACGGCGACCCTCGCTGCGAAGGCTCAGAGCGATAGCACTCCAATGAGCTACCGCGTGTTGTCGGGACCAGATGGCGACCTGATCCTGGCTGGTCCAGTCCACGCCTACGGCTATATCGGAAGCAGCTATAACATCGCCAACCTGGCCCAGTCGGAAATGTGTCGCTACGCCAAGATTGGCATGAACACTCGCTTCGGAGACTACACAGTTCACCCGTCAGCGAATCCGGTCGACGAACCGCCTGACACGATCACGCAGGAAAACATTACCTACCAGCAGTATCGTGACATGCAGGGCAACGGAGTAGTGCAGGCAAGTAACGGCATGCTGAACCGGCGCATCATCACGGTGCCAATTGCCGACAACAGCACCTACAACGTAACCAATCGGACTGTTACATCGAATCGATTGGCCGCGTTCTTTATCAAGTCGAAGGTGGGTACGGACTGCAATCTCAACGTCGAATACATTGGCGCTCCGCTGGCAGTTCCCGATGGCACTTACACTCCGGGTTCAACCCAGATGAGCGAGCTTTCGATTCCCGTCTTGTACAAATAGCGAGGTGAAAACATGCGCAGAAAGATCAAGATATTTGACAGAGTTCGTAGATTTCTAAAAGAGGAGCGGGGAACCCAAATCCTCGAACTGGCGATCGCGATGCCCGTAATGTTGTTGTTGCTGGCCAGCGTCGGTGAGTTTGCTCGCTTCTTCTATACCTACACCACCTTAACCAATGCTGTTCGCGGTGGGGCTCGTCATGCTTGTAAATGGGAAAGAGGCGCCTCCTGGACAGTTCCAGAAACTAGCCGGATGGTCGTCTATGGTGACTTCAGTGACACGTCGAATGGACCAATCTTGCCGGGATTGACCACTGCTAACGTGGCGATCGACGCTAATGGACCATCGATCAATAACATTGATTCAGTCACTGTCCGGATCACTGGTTACAACTACACACCGATTTTTGATCTCGGTGCTTTAACCGGTGTTTCAGCGCTGTCGCTGAACGTTCCCATGAACGCTAGTGCCACCATGCACCAGCTCTACAACGGCCCAACTGCAGGATCCTAAAGCCAGGGGTAGAACCTAAATTGCAGGTCTCGAATGCTGAAGGAGAACAGTTATGAAACGGAACTTCGATAACAAAAACGAGCGCGGGGCGGCCCTGGTTGAGTTCGCGATTGTGGCGACGATTTTTATCTCGGTCATGTTTGGCGTCATCGAGTTTGGCCGGTTGTTCTGGACGCACAATGCTCTGCGTGATGCGGCACGGAGAGGGGTGCGCTACGCAGCAGTACGCAAGAATGACTCGGCCGGCATCACTGCAGTCAAGAATGTAGTGGTCTACGGTGATCCAAACCCCGCGGCTGGAGCCCAACCGACCGTTCCTGGTTTGACTACCAGCAATGTGAATGTGGAATACGTGAATTACAACGGACTACAGTTGAGCGCCCGCTCAACCGTCAGTATCACTAACTATCAATTTACATTTTCGATCCCACTGCTAGGCGGCACGATGACTCTGCCTGCCTATCGAACATCGCTACCGGGCGAAAGCGCTGGCTACGTTCCCTGCGATGTGCCTGCCGGAAATCCGCTGGCCTCCTGCAACATCATTCCAAATTGATGCGCACAGCACAGCTGCCAGCAGTGGGATTTGAAAGAACAAACAGGAACAGGACGAGCAGATGACCCAACCAATCTCATTCGTAGTGCTGAGCACGGGCCTTGATAACTTCAAGGAAATTCGGAAAGCCCTCTCCGCCGAGGGACGTGTTCAGCTTTTGGCCGGTGGCAATGATACAGAACAGCTGTACGAGGAAATTGTCAGGCTAAAACCTGCAGCTGCGATAATCGCGTTGGGTTCGAACGCCGATCATGCGGTCAAGTTCATTCAGAGATTGACCAATGAATGTCCCTCCACGGCAATCATCTCCGCCGCTCAAGACGCCTCGCCCGATCTGATACTGCAAACTCTCCGAGCCGGTGCGCGCGAATTCCTCCGCATTCCCATCAGCGGGGATGAACTGCGCACCGTGCTTGATCGCATTTCGGAGTTTTGTACGAAGAAAGAAGAAGGTCCTCGCAAGAAAGGTCGGATGATCGCAGTCTTTTCGAGCAAGGGCGGCTGTGGCACCTCGTTCATTGCCACCAATCTCGCCGCCTCCACCGGCTCACGCGCGATCCTGGTAGACCTCAATCTTCAGGCCGGCGACTTGCCACTGTTCCTCGGAGTGGATCCAAAGTATTCAATCGCAGATATGGTCGAAAAGCGCGCGCGCCTCGACGACAATCTGATTACTACTCTGGTTACACCCTATTCATCACATCTCTCGCTGTTGGCAGCTCCACGTGAAGCTGACTCGGCTGATGAAATTGAACCCCAACACGTGTTTGAAGTACTGCAGAAGCTGCGTGAGTCGTATGACTACCTGGTGCTGGATCCGCAGCACACATTCGACTCGATCACCCTCGCGGCCCTGGATCAGTCTGACGAAATTATCCTGGTCCTAACACTGGACATTCCGGCGATTCGCAGCACTCAACGAGCGCTCGAGATTTTTGATCGCCTGGGTTATCCGCGAAAGAAGATCCGGATCGTTGTCAATCGCTTTAGCAAGCAGATCGATCTTGACTTGCGTCAAGTGGAAAAGTTTTTGGGCGAACCGGTGGTTGCCTTTATCCCCAGCGACTATCAAACGGCTGTTAACTCCATCAATCTTGGCACTCCGCTGGTGCAATCCGATCCAACCTCGAGAATCGCCCTCGAAATTCGCCGCATCACTCAGACCGTGGCTAACGGAGTTCTTCCGATTGCCGACGTGAAGCCGAGACGCGCCTTCTGGAATACATTTTTGAAACGTCAGCCGGCAGCACAGCCGAAATTCGATTTTCAAACATCTTTGGAAAAGGTCTAGCAATGCGGCCGGCGGCCGCGTTCACTCAAAAATATGGCACTAAGAGAAAGATTAATAGGGAATACGAGTCTCTCGGGTAACGGTATCGACGGTACCGGATTC
>DATFRK010000654.1:0-9782 GCA_035263325.1 Pyrinomonadaceae bacterium
TCGGCGCCGGTAACGAGCGTGACCCGATTGTCGGGCTGCAGGAAACCGAAGCAACGTTCACCATCCCGAAGGAGCCGGTGAGACGTCGCGTCCATGGCATCGAAACGTTCAATGTGCTTCGCGGCGGTGAGTACTTCTTCATGCCGAGCTTGTCGGCCCTGAAATGGCTGGCGGACTTGGAGAGTTGAGTACGGGGAAATCACAGTGCATCCATTACGCAAACTACGGGAATCCGGTAAGCCCACGCCCGCCCAGGTGAGCGAGCTGCTGGCCGAAGACATTGTATTCAACAGCCCGCTCCTCGTAAGGCCGATCGCGGGGCGTGAAGTCTGCGCCGCTATTTTCGCTCAGTCGAGTTCTACGCGTGGTTCCGGTACCTATACAGCCGAGTTTAAGCTTGATGAGCGCACGACCTTCTTGCGTTGGGTGGGAACCATGGATGGCCACAAGATCGAGAGCCTGGAGATCATCGTGGACAACGAGCAAGGGCTGATCGTCGAGCGCACTATTGCGCTTCGGCCGTATCCAGCGCTGAAACTCTTCCGCGACGCGATGTATGCATCGCTCAAGGATAAGCTGCCGCCCGATGTTTGGGACTACCCAACAGTGTGACCTGGGGAGGAAGCAGACGAAAATGAGTACACCCAAAAACTCAGACACTGAATTGGTGTTTGAGACATTGAAGATCCGTCGTGAAGGTGGAGTTCTTTTCGCGGACATCAACGCGCCACCCATGAATCTTCAGGGCCCTGAACTGATCCGCGATTTTGTCTCGCTCATTCAACAAGCCGAAGCTAACGAAACCGTAAAAGTAATTGTCTTCAAGAGCGCCGATCCCGATTACTTCATTTCTCACGTCGACGTGACCCGAATAAAAGAGAATCGCGAAGCGGCGGCGAAACTGGACGGCGTTACCTCGATTGGATTGATGCTCCGCCATCTGAGCAGCAGCCGTCTTGTCTCGATCGCGCAGATTGACGGGCGCGTGCGTGGCGTGGGCAGCGAGTTCATACTTGCCTGCGACATGCGATTTGCTGCGCGAGAGTCGGCGATCTTCGGACAATTCGAGCCCTCATTTGGAGTCATTCCGGGGGCCGGAGGAGCCCAACACCTCGCACGGCTCATGGGCCGTGGGCGCGCGCTCGAAGTTATGTTGAGCGCACAAGACTACGACGCGGATCTTGCCGAACGATACGGTTGGATCAATCGAGCGTTGCCAGCTGCTGAACTTGGTGAGTTCGTCAAATCGCTGGCCCATCGCATCGCGCGATTTCCGGCTGCGGGACATGCAACAGTCAAGGAGCGCGTCAACGCGATCTGTCTTCCGAGCGTCGAGGATATTCGTCGTGATTCTGATCTTTTCCTGGAGGGTACGCGCGCCAATGAGTTCCAGCAACTGACACAGGCCGCGATGGAAAACGGGTTTCAGACTAGAGCTGCAGAAATGAACCTGGCCAAGTTAGTTTATGACATGCAAGGCAAGGATCCATGAGCTCGAGTGGAGCAAGGAGCATAAATGTCCACAATTCATTTTAAGAAAACAACCACCGCGACTCCCGAGCAATTCATCGCCGGACTCACTGACTTCGGGCCCGGCCGCAAGCAACTTTTCGGCAACAGCACGGATGAATACCTTAAGGTTCATGAAAAGGGATTAACTTATGCCGAGGTTACTGAAGGCTCGAACGGCATCTGGGAACGACTGCATTACGACTGGTCCGATCCTACACATGTGGTTCTCACCACCACAGACTCGAACCTGTGGGGAGGTCGCTCCGGACACACCTATACCCTCACTCGGCAACCCAACGGAACCACCGATGTGGACGTCGTGATTGTGCGCGACGGGAGGAACCTCAAAGGACGAGTGCTTGGCGCCTTCCTGGGAATCATCGGCAAGAGCCAATTGGAAAAATGGTTTGCGAATACGCTAAAGGCGATTGAAGCCCGAAACTACAAGGTCAGCGTAACCGCAAAGGCCTAGCCTACCAAAGGACAAGTAACTTAAAGTCTCGGTTTGATCAGCACGGGCTTCAGAGCAGTTAGGATCGGAATTGAAGCTCACATCAATCGCGTACATGCGCTATGTACTTTTGCATGCGACGATCGTGCGCTCTTGACGATAACTCTTGCAGGGTTTCGTGAACGGTCCGCACTATGTCCAGGAGTTCATGTGGATCGCGTCCAATTTCTTTCTGTCTGGTGAGAATTTCTGCGGCCACGTCACTGCTGAGTTCATCTGAAATCGTGATTGCTGAGATATTGTTAGCCATAAATAGTTTGTTTCAATTTATAGGATCCACCAGCGGGAAGAATCGCAGAAGAATTGCCGTCAACATGATCAACTCTAAACCTTCTCAACGAGGCTCGGATTGTAGTCACCTTACGGCTATCGATCAAATCATGCTCGCTCGCTAGCAACGGATTTCATGCGACGTTCAGGTGAAGGAAAAGCACATGGCAAATCAGGATTTTGACAAAGATCTCACCGGACTTGTGATCATCGATCCATATAACGATTTCATTTCCGAGGGCGGGAAGATCTGGCACCGCATCAGGGAAGTTGCTGAAGCAAACAATTGTGTTTCTAACATGCAGCAAGTGCTGAACGTGGCGCGGCTGGCACGACTTCGTGTTTTCTATGCTCTGCATCATCGTTACCGTCCTGGGGACTACGAGACGTGGAAGTACATTGCGCCGATTCAAAAGAGAGGCTGGCAAAGTAAGACTTTCGAATACGGCACGTGGGGCGGCGAAATCCGCAGTGAGTTCATGCCGCTAGAGGGAGAGATTGTGGCCCAGGAGCATTGGTGTTCGAGCGGATTTGCTAACACAGACCTTGATCTACAACTCAAGAAGCACGGCATCCACCAGCTCATCGTCATGGGTCTGATCGCCCACACCTGTGTCGAGTCAACTGTTCGCTTCGCCGCAGAACTTGGCTATGAGGTCACGGTAGTAAAAGACGCAACTGCCGATTACTCGGAGAACGAGATGCGCGCCGCTCTCGATATCAATCTTCCAAACTATGCGAGCCTTGTGACCACAGATGAAATCGTCACCGTCATCTCTCATTTTTCGAACTAATCATCTGGAATGCCACCCTGCTGGTCCTGAAGGAAATCAAATGCAACTAGCCGAAAGATATCTCGAAGACTTTGAAATTGGCCAAACATTTAGCTCAGGTAGGTTGAAGATTGAGAGGGAGCGAATGAAGACTTTTGCGGCCGAGTTTGATCCCCAGCCGTTCCATTTGGATGAGGACGCAGCTCGCGACTCGATGTTTGGCGGTCTGGCCGCAAGCGGTTGGCACACCGCTGCCATTACGATGAAGTTGCTGGTTGAGAGTGATCTTAAACCGGCGGGTGGAATTATCGGCGCCGGGTTTGACGAGTTTCGATGGCCTTTGCCAGTGCGACCTGGAGATGAGTTGCAGGTTGAGAGTGAGATACTGAACGTCCGACCATCGAAGTCGCGTCCAGAAAAGGGATTGATTAAGGTGCGAACAACAACCCTCAATCAAAATGGTGAAGCTGTGCAAGTAGCAGTCGGAAACCTTGTAGTCCTGCGTCGCGGCGCAAAAGTGTCATGATCAAAACATCTCATCTCTAGCAAGCTTACTCAGTGCAACCAGCCCGGTTTTGGTAATCAAAGATCTTTTTAACTTCACGAAAATATGAAGTGGCCCGCAAATATCTTCAAACGGGGCAACTTAAAGACGGAGCCCGAAGATGTAGTTCGCGTTTATCATCCTCCGACTAAGACCATAACAGAAATGCGCGCGTCGCAACTCACTGGTTTTAGTAACTTGTATGAAGAGTTCGCGTGAGAGAGTTTTACAGCTGTACAGTCCGCAATTAATTTCAAAAGCCCAAGCGGAAAAAGTAATCGCGGCGTATTACGGGTAGAGGTAATTACGTGACGGGCCACATCGGTCGCCCGGGCCGTTCGTTGTTTTTGGTTCCTCCGGATTGAAGGCTACAAGGGAGACTCAGGATGAATTATCAAGTTGTCACCAAGAGCGTCAGTGCGCAGCCGCTTGCGTCAGTGCGGCGGCGCGTGCCTAAAGGGGAAGTCGGCAAAGCATGGAAGCCGGCGCTTGATCTTGTCTGGGAGTTTCTACGTCGCCATGAAGGCCTCCGCACTGACGGTCATAATTGCTTCCTTTATCACCACTCAACGCCGGACGAAGCAGAGATGATTGTTGACTTTGGAGTGCAGGTTATTCGGCCCTTTCCGGCCGCAGGCGAAGTAGTTTGCACAGAGACGCCTGCGGGTGAGGTCGCAATTACCACGCATACCGGCAGCTACGCCAAACTAGGAGCCGCTCATGAGGCGATCAATTCGTGGCGAGTAGCCAACGCCCGCGCATTTGGGGCTTGTTCGTGGGAGATCTATGGCGATTGGACCGATGACGAAGAAAAGCTTGAGACACAGGTTGTCTATTTGTTGAGATAACGCACGCTCTATCAAACAGCAGCATACACGCGCTTTGAGTAGACTCACCGTAAGCTGGCTTGCTTATGATGTGGCTACGGCGAGCTGAAGTGAAAGTTGTATCGAGTGCTCACAGGAAGGAAGCTTATATGAAAGAGATCACCGATGTACTAGAGACTGTGGCTGCGCCCAAAGCAGAGCGACTCGCCGCACAGAAAGCGTTTCTTGAAAAGCGCCAAGAGATTTGGGACGAGATCCAGGAAGGTAGATTTCCTGCAACTTACACGTCAGCTAACAATAAGAAGTTCGTCGGCGCCCCGCGCAGGACTGCGATCCGATGTGATTTCTTATTAGCCAGCAAGGCTGCGCTTGGTCCCAAATTCCGGAAGGACCGCATATCTGACTTGGCCCAGCGCGAGCTGTTGTTCTATGTGCTTCGCGACCGGGAGGTATTCCCAAACAGGACCGGCAAGAAATTCTACTGCTGCTCAATTTGTACGTCGAAGGTGTATGAATGTGTGAGTGCTAAAGTCTTCCGCTACATTGACAACGCTAAGTGGAAAGCCGAGATCGAAAACGGATCGCGCATGACCGCATGATCAAAACTGCTTCAGCCCGTTTTATCGGTAGTTGCGTGGGCGAGCCACTCAAGCGTTCTGCGGCTAATCAAATGAATCGAATACTCTTTCTAGTGCTGTTAATGTTAATCGTCGTTGCATCTCCGGCGGTGGCGCAAAAAATTAGTCATGACGAATTGGTTGAAATCCTAGAAATCAAATCATGGCGTATTCCTATGCCGAAAGACGAGAGTTTCGAGTGGAGTTGAACTCGTTGACTATGGATCTCGAAAGACCTCAGCCGTCAATTTGTAGCTCCTTACCATCGCCGCCGGATAAGCGCTTGCAGCGGACGCGGTTGAGTTTTATTGAACTTGAGATGTAGCGCTGAGAGTTGAGTGAATTCGTGTGCGCCGAAGCGCAGCGTTATGTGCTTTCTCTTAGTCACCAATACTGTCGGCTCGGATTCATAAGCATCTTTTCTGTGTTGCCAACGCACCAAAGACTCGCGCACACGTCATTACAATTAAAGGAGAAGTGTTGTTTGACGCAGACTGCTCACCCGGTGACTCTGATCCCGTAGTGGACTGCCCAAGGGTTGCTGTGCCATAACGGTAGGAGTGCAACTTTTTTCCGCTATTCAACGTGCTGCCATCAAAAGAGGAATCATTACCTCCCCGCGATGTCGAGAATGTCCCCTCTGCTCCGACCTACCAATGAAAGCGCACAGGAGCAGTGCGAAAATGAAAAGGAGCGGAGCCATGAAATACATATTGATGATGAACACACCGGAAAGAGGACCATATAGCATCTTCAACTGGCCGAGGAAAGACTTCGAGACGCATATCGCGTACTGGCAGCGCCTCAACACCAAACTCAAAAACCTGGGCGAGTTGGTGGCGGTCGAAGCGTTGACCGGACCGGACCAGGCGAAACTCGTGCGAGCTGGCAAGAACGGCACGCCAATCACCGACGGCGTGTTTCCGGAATCAAAGGAGTTTCTCGCCGGTTACTGGATCGTCGACGTCGAGTCTCCGGAGCGAGCCTATGAGATTGCCGCCCACGCGTCGGCGGCCCCGGGACCAGGCGGGGCGCCATTGAACATGGCGATCGAAGTCCGGCAAGTGATGACCAGTCACCCCGACGAACTGTCGTGATGCCACCTTTGTGAGACACCCGTTTGCGACTACCTGCGGCGGGAACTCGCGCCGTGATGGCGGTCTCCGCGCGCGATGCGCTAGCGCTAGCTCAGAGAGAGCAATTTGATCTGGTGATATCAGACATTGGAGTGCCTGAGATGGATGGCTACGCTCTTGCGAAATCTCTCCGTTCCTTGCCGGAATATGCTTCAGTCCCAATGGTGGCGATAACAGGATTCGCGCAATTTGATGATCGCGACCGTGCTCTCGCCGCAGGGTTCAATACTCATGTGAAGAAGCCTATAGATCCCTCAGAGCTTGTTTCTTTACTAAAGGACTTACGCAAATAGCTCTCGTGTTCGGTGTCCGAATAAGATAGCCGAGCACAAGTAAGACACTCGGAATTCCGATTTACTGCGTGTTAGCTAAGTGCACAACAGTAGAGGGCATGATCTCCGAAGGAGATCCAATCCTAATTAGAGTTCGGCGCTAATCCGGATTTATCCATATGCTGAAGTAGACGGTAAAGCTTTTAGCGCAGTCGAGAAGAGCTTCGCTTATCATGATATTTCTACTACCGCCACTGGTGGTTGACGTGCACCGAGAATTGGTCCAGGCTTCCTGACAAAGAACGAACAGGGGCATAGCAACTCGCGAATGGCGTGATAACGCTGAAAGCGGTTGATCCTCAAGAGTCCATTTAACCTATCGCTGAATCCTCTGTGAAACAGACCGTTTTGCTCAATGCTTCTCACGTCTATTGCACAAATACCGCGGAGAAGTGTTGGCGGTTTCCATAGAAAACAATTAGCCACAGGATTGTTACGAAAATCGCCATCGCCATACCAGCTGCATTCAAGAACAGGTGATACAGAAGTATGTTTACAATCACTGGTCCCAGCAGCACTAGAGCAATTGGCACGAACCGATTTACCAGCAACAGCAAGCCGCCAACGATTTGTAGAGCAGCTACGACAAAGAAGTAATGCGATTGAAAGAGTGCACCGATGAATTGTCCAGCTAAGCCTGTCGGCATTGGTCCCAAGTTAAGTAAGTTCAAGAATCCATTCAGCCCAAACACGACAAAGATCAGCCCGAGTAAAAGACGAGCGATCAACATTACGATTTTCATTTTGCTTTCCTTAAAAAAATGGGGGTGTTCGTATTTTGCGGCGACTATAACCAAGATCAAATGAGGTGCTGAAGACGGAGCAGCCGCAACAGGATGGAGATCAGTAAAAACGTGAGTTTCAAAATTCAATTCCTTTTTTTACGCTCGATATTGTCCGCCTGTCTATTTGCTTTCGTTGATTGCACATCTTGCGTCGTCAGAATTGTCGGCAAGTGCTCCCATAACTCTTCCGGTCACTTGCGAGATCTTCCTAGCCATCGAAATTAGCAAGTTTTCGATTTGCAGTTCTTGGTCAGGTGTCAACGTACCCAGCCGGCGTCTGAATCGTACAAATTGTGCTCGCGCGACATCCCTGGCGTCACCGAGAACTGCTTTCGTTTCCTCTCCATCGTTTAGTCCCGAGCCTCTTAAGTTCTTAACCACGCCTGACTCCTTCAATCTATCCTCGGACGGTTTCTTGGAAATGATTGAGGACGGCCCGACGACGTTCACGGGACTCTATGATCCAGTTCTTTACAATCACTTCAGTCTTGCGGGAGCGCTTTGTTCTCACTGAAGAGATATCCTTATCAACTGTAACTTTCCTATCGTCTCGCTTCATTACTTTGATAGCAGTCTTCATGATATCTCCTGGAACGTAGGCAGGTGGACCTCTTATCGCCCCCTAAAGAGGCCCACCCACTTCGAGCACAACCACCCCGCATAGCGTGCTCACTTGAAAATGTCTGTTCAGGCTCGCAGGCAATGTTCGTACCCGAAAAAGCAACGCTATACGTGAACGAGACATTGATTTGTCTGACAATGGACCCTATTCATTCCACGAAGCCGCAGTCGCGCCGATATAACACCGCCAGTGACGCCATAGCGACACGGAGGCGACCGGTTGACGCGGGCTGAACAGGTTTGAGGCAGGCAGGATTTCAGAGATGAACGAGCGTTCGTAGCACCATTGACTTTGTTGGCATTGGCCCAGTGGTTGCGATGAGTTGGACAAGTTGATGAAACCGAAATAAGAGGAGAATCTCGATGCAGCAAGGGCCGCAAGCAAGGGCGGACGAGGTCTATGTGCGAAGCCCAATGTTCTCAGTAGAAGTGATCACGGTGCCGGTGGCCGATGTCGAGCGAGCGCTGCGATTCTATGTCGATCAGGTTGGCTTTACGCTCGACGTCGACTATGCACCGAACGACGGGTTCCGCGTCGTGCAGCTGACTCCGCCGGGCTCAAGCTGCTCGATCCAGATAGGCAACAGACTCACCGACGCACCCTTTGGTTCACTTCGCAACGTCTATCTTGTGGTCCACGACCTCGAGGCCGCGCGCAACAGACTGCTCGAACGTGGGGTCGACGTCGGCGAGATCCGGCACAAGACGCCCATTGGAGCCTGGGACGGAAGTTTCGCAGCCGGTCTTGACCTTGGACGCGGAGACTACGCGAGCTTCGCCAACTTCTCCGATCCGGATGGTAATACTTGGGTCCTTCAGGAACGAGGCTACCGGAGTTTGTGACGCACTGAAAGCCAACTGATTCCCGCGTGACGATGACCGCAAAATAGTCGGATGTCCTTTCACAGCAATTCCCTGATGACGCATAAGTAAACTAAAGAGAACTGTCCGGCTGGGCCACCTTTATGCAGTAACCTTCAAACCGATTTCAACGGCGCAAATGTCAGGTGTAATGCATCGCTTGACGGGGTCATTCGGGTGTAACCTTATAAGATAAGGCGTTGTGGGGTTGCTAACCGGACCACCACAGGCGATCGGAGTGACTGAAAGCAATCACTTGGTATCTTATCCGCAGCGTTTTGCGGTGGGCTCGGCTGTTTTAATCGTCGGGTTGGGTGCGACTGTGCTAGTCGGCTGGTTTTTTCACCACCCCAGACTGGTTCAGTTCAGGCCGGAACTGCCTCCAATGACGCGTAATGCAGCCGCGTGTTTTGTGTTATGCGGGCTCGCTCTCGCGATGGTAGCTCTGAAGCGGTCGCGTTGGCTGATCATCGTTTGCACGGGAATAGTCACTGTCGTGAGTGTCGTCACCATCGTTGAATATATATTTGACGTGAGTACGGGATTAGACGAGCTCCTTGGGCCATCCTATATCACCGTCAAGCTTTCGAGCCCGGGACGCATGGCACCAGTGGCTGCGATTTCTTTCGCTTTGGGTTCCATCGTGTTGTTGCTAGCACCTAACATTCCATCGAAGCAGGGTGCGCCATTGTTAGGGCTAACCGGTGCGCTCATCACTGCGGTTGGCATAGCAACGAGCTTTGGTTTTGCCCTTGGATCTAGTGATACGTTCGGCTGGGGTAACGTGACACGCGCAGCGTTACATACTGCAATAGGCCTCTCAGTCTTCGGGCTTGGCACCCTTGCGTTAGCATGGCAGGTAGAGACTGATCCGGTAGACACTCCGCGGTGGTTGCCGTTGAGTATCACGATCGCCGTAGGCACGAGTGCCGTGGGTCTGTGGCAAGCCCTCATCGCGGCGGTTGGGATCGCAACGAGCTTGGGGTTTGCGTT
>DATFRK010000655.1:0-3569 GCA_035263325.1 Pyrinomonadaceae bacterium
CTGATTGCTGATTGCTGATTGCTGATTGCTGATTCTGATTGTCGATTGGAGGGCCAGACTCACTCGAAAACCGGCAATCGGCAATTGGCAATCGGCAATCACCAGGTGACATAACTTATGTCTAAACTCGTAGAGTGTGTCCCGAACTTCAGTGAGGGCCGAAAGCCCGAGACCGTCGAAAAAATCGCGACGGCCATTCAAAGCGTAGAGTCCGCCTGCATTCTTGATACTCATATCGATCCCGATCATAACCGCTCGGTGATCACCTTTGTCGCCACGCCGGAAAACGTGGTCGACGCTGCCTTGAAAGCGGTGTCGACCGCCTCAGACTTGATCGACATGCGCCGGCACCGAGGTGAACACCCGCGTCTTGGCGCGACGGATGTTCTGCCCTTTGTCCCGATTCGCAGCGTTACCCTGGAGGATTGCGCCGCGCTGGCTCATTCCGCAGGTCAGCGAATTGCCGACGAGCTCGCCATCCCCGTTTATTTTTATGAGAGTGCAGCCTTGCGTCCGGATCGAACCTATCTTGAGGACGTTCGGCGCGGTGCGCTCGAATTGTTACGCGAACAGATCGCGACGCACCACGACCGGATGCCAGATCTCGGTTTGCCGCAGGTTCACGAAACTGCCGGCGCGATTGCAGTTGGCGCGAGGCCCTTCCTGATTGCGTTCAATGTGGTACTTCGGAGTAACGATGTCACGATCGCTAAACGAATCTCGGGCTTGATTCGTGCTCGCAATGGAGGTTTGCCGTTTGTCAAAGCGCTTGGATTCTCGTTGGCAACTCGCGGGCTGGTACAAGTTTCGATGAACCTGGTGAACTACAAGATCACCGGTATGAACGACGCCTTTGAAGCGGTACGCCGCGAAGCAAAGAAGTATGGGGTTGAGATTGAGAGTGCGGAGATCGTTGGCCTGGTACCTCGAGATGCGTTGGATCGGAGTGCACCTTATTTTGCCAAGCTGGAAAATTTTTCCGATAAGACAATTTTGGAAACGCAGATCGACGCGTGTGGAGCACAACCGCAAGATTAACTTTGTGGATTCAACTCACAAGAATTGCGCAGTTAGGAAGGGGGTAAGCGAGCATTGCCTAATCACCTAAGCTTACGATCAACTGAGCGCACCCCCGCTGATCTTGCTTCCTGAGCCTCGTGAAAGTAATCAATGGTTACACCACTTGATGGTCGAGATCGTTATTGACTGGCATCCTTCTTACCGAGAACCCAGGCGGATGATCTCTTTGCGCAAACGCTCATGGTTCTGAAGACGTTTCAGGTAGGTCATTTCATTTGGGCCAACTTTGGCTTTGATAATCCCGACCAGTTTCTCCTTTTCACTGCGAGTCCAATCGCGGAGATCAGAGATTTGCTGTAAGACAATAGCGAAATCACTAAAGGCGGTCCGCTGCACCTGGGTCCACGAAGAGAGGTTGAGGTCGAGCGCTAGTTCACAGTCCCGCGTGGCCGTCTGGCGAAACTCCTCGGGATCGCCAGCAAAGCTCGAGGCCATCAGACGCTGAGTGGCGCGACCAAGCGTACGCAACTGGAAGTGGTCCCAATCACCAGCCCGACGTGACTCGAGTTCAAAGATCATCGGACCGGCTGCTAGTCGCTTGAGAGTAGAACGGGCCGTACGATACTTCGCGCGGCTCCCTATTTTCTCTTCTTCCTTTCGCGTCAGCGCCAACAAGGCTTTGCGGGTCGGACGAAAGCCGAGCTTGCGATAGAACCAGAATGCCCCGGAAGCAATTCCCTCCTCGTTCTCGAAGCCGATCTGGTATGGATCCAATGTGAACGCAGTCACTCCCAGCAAGTGGTGCATCACATTTAGCGTGCGTGCGTAGAGCCAGGCCGTTTCACCGTCGCGAAATGTGTAATACAAGTTGAACCCGCTCTCCATTCGTTCACAGAGCGACAGGCCTTCAAAGTACCCGATGGGAACTCGGTTCTTGAAGATCATGGCCGCGTGATACGCCCGCAGCGGCAAACGTTTTTCCGGCGGCAAACCGATCACAAAGATCACCACCCCACGACCGAGGCGAGCTTCGATTACGTGTTTGGGATCTCCATGAGTAAATCCGTAAAGCTCACGGTAGCGAACAGTGGATGCTTCGCGGGCCAGGTCCAGCACCGCCTCGCCCGCACGAACAGTCAGCTTTTTGAGCGAGGGTGGCGGCGCCTGGAGTTCATCACGAAACGAAATGTCGCGCCGTTGGATGAGTGGCCCACGATGAAAGAACAGTTGCTGTCCTTGAGCGGGCAGGCGCATGCCTGTGCGAGACGATCGATACTTGAAGGTCCAACGTACGTAAAGCTTTTGCGAGTCGTATAACTCTGCTTTTTGTTGCTCCTCAAGCGGCAGGTTGGCGAAGCGCGCAAGCAACCAGGACAGTTCATCGCGGCGCCCACGAGCAGCACGCAACCAGCCACGATATGGCACGTTCGCTTCAACCAAAGCATCTTCCGCTAACAACGGCAGGAACCTGGGCCAGATTTGTGCCAGGCGGTTTTCGTCTTCAAACCAATCCCAATACAAACTGGTGTGGGAAGCGTAGTTCTTTTGCAACCACTGCACGATGTAGTAACTGAAAGTGTCAGTAACCTGGGTACCGGCGATTCCTGATACCTCGGGATAGCCGACGGTCGAGAGTTCGTAGTAACTCTCGAGTTCTTTAACGCGTCGGGAAAATGCGCGCAGTTGCGTCTCCACTGCGCGTAGCAGCGCAGGCGATTGCGGATAGGCTGCAAGGAACATCAGTAATTCGTGATATTGGATCAGAGCTTGAGGTTCGTTGAGTCGTTGTTGGGCCAGGCGTCTTAGCAGAAGTGAGACTTGCCTGGCGCTGCGTGAATCAAACTGATGTCTTAGCTTATCGAGCTGATCGAGAAGTTGCTTAGGGTTCGCAGGAGGCACGATTGATTTTGACCCGGGAACGGACTACGCGCGGCGAATGAACTTCGCTGCCGCCCAACCTACCAGAACGAGTAGGGAGAGAATCAACCAGTTGTAATGCTCGCCGTAGGTGACGCCGGGATAGTGGTTACTAATCATGATGAAGACCACCGGCACCGCCATGAACGTGTTCTGCTTCGACCTCAACTTGGCCCGCGCCGCCAGACGAGCATCAGGCTCACGGCCTTCATTGAGTGCGGCAATCATCCGGCGCTGGGCAGGCAGAATGTGCAGCCAAACATTTGCTGCCATAATCGTACCGAACACCGCGCCCAGGTGGATGTATGCTGCTCTGCCACTGAACACGTTCGTGAGTGCATAGACCAAGGCTACGATCAGGACGTAGGCGACCACCGCAAAGAGTTTCTCGTTACGACCCAGGGGCGACAGCATCATCAAGTCGTAAACAGCGCCACTCACAACAATGACACCAACCCCGAGAGCGACCGCCGCTGCCACACTAATCTGCGAGACATCTCGATCCACTAGCGCGCCTCCGCCGAGGTAATAAACAACCACCAGCAAGGCAAAACCGCTCAACCATGTGGTGCCCGCCTCCCAACGAAACCAATGCAGGGTGCGAGAAACAAGGTCTGGTACTTTGCGTTTTT
>DATFRK010000656.1:0-2289 GCA_035263325.1 Pyrinomonadaceae bacterium
CACCAATTGCGGCACCCAAGAGGTCAGCGAAGTACAAGGAGCCAGCCACGGCGCGGTGCAGGTCGAACACGATCGACAACGCCATGCCTGCGAGAAAGAAGGGAACCAGCGGCGCCAGAAAGTAGAGTGGCAGCCGTTCCATCTCAAATGGAAAACGAGCCAGCAGCAACAGGCAAAGCGGAATCGTGAGTGCATAGAGGGCGGTCACCAACGCTGCCGCATTGAGCGACAATTGCAACTTTCGCTTCAAGAGATGAACGGTGAAACCACCCAGGCCCCAACCGAGCAGGGCGACTGAGATGGCGACGAAAGCGAAGTGATACCAGACGCTGGCCGAATAAATGCGAGTCAGTCCAACTTCGAGTATGAGTCCGGAGAGTGTAATGAGAAAGACGCTGAGCCGTGTGCGCATAGGCGCCTAGTTAAGGCGAAGCCAGCTTGAACGTCAAGTAGCGATCCACAGATTACGCAGATTACACAGATTTACTAATAACGTTTGGCGCCTGGTGTGTTCGTCCAATCATATCAACGAGGAACAACTGGTAGTACAACGTACGATAGGTTGGTGTGGTCGTGGTAGATCTTCTGCTCGGCAACTTGCCTCGCTCGTCTTGCCGAGTGGGGCGCCAGTGTTCAGATTCCGATCGTACTTCGGGAAAGCGCTCGACGAAACCTCCAGGCGGATACGGTGCCCCTGCTTGTACAACTGGCATGTGTTCCACAAGTCGAGGTCATAACTGTAGACTCGTCCCGGGTCGATTAACGAAGGCTTGTCCATCCCCATCCACATAAACATAGCCGTGCGACGCAAAGAAGCGCGCGATGTTCAGGGTGCTGCCGCCTGTTTTAGTGTAGGGAGTGCGGTTGAGGATGACAGGAAATTTGCCCGGTGCGTTTGGCCGGTAGAGATCGGCCGAAAACTCAACGCCGCGCATCTTAACGCGGCGATTGAACTCGATTTTTACCTCGAGACCCTGGGGCGCCGCCGCGGGTTTGGCTGCAGGTTGCTGTGCCTGGGCCGCGAACTGAAACTGGGTGAACAGTAGCAAAACGAAAACGATCGAAATGCCACCGCGGTATCGGTGCAAAGCGCTGGTGGTAATGTCTGTCATCTGATCACCTTGTTTGGGAGACTTCGCGCGCTAGCTGTTGGTAAATGTCGGCGATCGAATCAATCTGGGCTTCGTAATCATGCAAGTTAACGTTGCCGGCGAACGCTCCGCCGACTTTGTCATCGAGTAGATCCAACAGTGTGGTCCACTGTTTCCATTCCGGCAGCGTGTGCAGCTTGCCCTGGTATAGTCGATCGAATTCATCTACTAAGTAGTGCTGCGTGCGGTTGATGGTGTACTTCCCGTTCGTGTCGGCGGCAAAGACTGCGAAGGGAACGATCATATCTGCCGTGATGGGATTCAGCGTCACCCGTTTGCCAAACCAGACTCGACCTTTCATCCATTCATCGACGCCCACCAGGCCGCTTGAGGGATCGGCCGGGAACCAATCGTTGGCGGCCGAGTCGTACAGTTCTAACCAAACGTGGTCGTTGTGACGTCGACCAAAGACTGAAAACGTGTTGCCCTTTTCCTTGACCATCTCGTGAGCGCGGACACCGCGGTCAGGTGTGTTGACGTGGATGTTCACTTCGTGTACCTGCCGCAGTTTGATGTTTAGTGCCTTCATGGCGCTAAGAGCAACCATTGCCAGTTCATTGCAGTTGCCGCCCTTGCGGTCGATGATCTCCTGCACGGTCCGCCTCTGATAATCGGTTGCCTTCCACTCGAAGTTGGTCGCCAGCCATTTGACGATGGCCTGCGCCTGGCCCAGCTCAGACTTCGCGTTTTTCGACACTTGTTGCGCGAAGGCTTTCAGGTCAGTACGAGCAAGGGAATAGAGTTCATCATTATTCATCGTGGTTGATTGTGTGCGGGCCACGCTGAAGGAGCAGAGAAGAACAAGGGTTGCGCAGATTAAGTGCTTCATTGTTATCAACCTGTAAGAGCGAATCGACAACCGGGAAATGCAGTTACGGGGAGCACGCAGGGACGTAAATCTATCACAGCGGGGAAGGGAATGGTGGCAAGTTGATTAGTTTGAGGTTAGTACCCAAAGTCCACTCCGGTAGGAACTCCCATCAGAGTGACGTCGTTTTACCGAGCGTGCCTTAGCCGCTAAGTGCCTGGAGGTAGAGTTCAACCAAAGTTCAGAGATGGAAAACGTCTCTTTCACTAAATCCCAAACAAAAATCAAACGCAAATAATATCTCCGCAAAAGTCTTGGATTCTGGTATTT
>DATFRK010000657.1:0-4229 GCA_035263325.1 Pyrinomonadaceae bacterium
TGGCAATTATTTCGACGAGGCGATCCATAAACTAATTCGTGGCTTCCACCAATTGCGCCAATTTCCGGGCGGCGGCGCCCTGGTCAATACTCTCCGCTGCCAGGCGAATACCGTCACGCAGATCGACCGCCACATCACCCACGACCAGTGCTGCCGCTGCCGTGGCCAACACCAGGTCGCGCGCTTCGTCGCGCCGTTCACCGGAGAGCACCTCTTTGATGATTCGCGCATTTGTTTCAATGTCTCCGCCACGCAAGTGATCGACTTTGCCGCTAGCGAAGCCAAAATCTTCTGGTTGGATCTGAAATGTCCGCACTTCTCCTTTATGCACTTCAGCGACGAACGTCTTGCCGGAGATTGTGACCTCATCCAAACCATCTTCACCATGGACCACCCAGGCACGTTCGGTGCCCAACGACGCCAGCACGCCGGCCAAAAGTTCCGTCAGTTCTTTTTGCCAGACGCCAATTATCTGGCGCGGCGCTCCGGCTGGATTACTCAGGGGACCAAGCAGATTGAAGCTGGTTCGCACCCCCAGCTGGCGTCTGATGCCCGCCACCCGGGCCGTCGCCCGGTGGTAGAGCGGGGCAAACATGAAACAAATGCCGAATTCATTCAAAGAACTCTCCGACACTTCGGAAAGTGCATTGACATTTACGCCCAACGCGGTGAGAACGTCAGCGCTGCCAGATTTGCTACTGGCAGCGCGGTTGCCATGCTTCGCCACCGGCAGCCCCGCTCCGGCTATGACAAACGCCGCCGCGGTGGAAATATTGAAAGTCTTGGCCGGGCTTGAACCTGTGCCGGCGGTGTCGATGAAGCAGCGATGGCGCGAATTCAAGCGAACGCAGCGGGCGCGCAGTCGCGCAGCCATGCCGGCCAACTCTTCAATGGCTTCGCCCTTAGCTGCTAACGCGACCAACGCCCCGGCGATCTGCGAATCAGTAGCGTTTTCGTCCAACAAGGCATCAAGCAACTGGCCAGCTTCGTCGCGACTAAGATCCTCGCCTTGAACAAGGCGGGAAAGAAATTTTGAAAGCTGTGCATGGGGCATCTTTGTGCGAGGTGGGATTTGCTAAAGTTTCAAAAAGTTGGCCAACAATTGTTTACCACCGCCGGTTAAGATCGATTCCGGATGAAACTGGACGCCTTCCACTTTCATCTCTTTGTGACGCAAACCCATGATCAGTTCGTCGGCGGTGGAGGCAGATATCTCCAGGCAATCAGGCAGTGAATCCTTTTCCACTATCAGGGAGTGATAACGGCCGGCGAGAAAGTGATCGGCAAGTCCGTCAAAGATGGTCTTGCCATCATGAGCAATCTCCGAAGCCTTGCCGTGCATCAACACCGGCGCCCTTATCACCTTGCCGCCAAACGCCTGCCCAATGGCCTGGTGACCCAGGCATACTCCCAGTAGTGGAATCTTGCCGGCAAACCTACTAATTAATTCCAGTGAGACACCGGCATCATCAGGCGTTCCCGGTCCAGGTGAGATAACGATGCGATCGGGCTTTAGCGCGGTCTCAATCTCGTCAGTCGTCACTTCATTGTTGCGACGCACTTCGATTGTTTCACCCAGCTCACCCAAATACTGGACCAGGTTGTAAGTAAATGAATCGTAGTTGTCGATTACCAGGAGCATTAGCTAGTCTCGGGTCCGTCGCTTCGTGCTCTTTAAGAATTGGGCCAGGTCCTCGTGTTCATTTTTCGTCGCCCAGGCGGCTGCAGTTTTACCATCGTTGTCCTGCATTAAAGGATCGGCCCCGGCTTTGAGCAGCACTTTGGCAGCGTCTTCGTTATTGTAGACGGCTGCCCACATCAGCGGTGTGCCGCCAACCGAATTGCGCGCATTTGGATTCGCGCCTTTTTCGATTAGCAGTTGCATAACGTCAACGTTCCCGGTTTGGGCGGCACCGTGCAGAGGCGTATCACCATCATTGTCAGCCAGGTTCACGTCAGCGCCACGCTTGATCAATTCGGTAGCGTTGTCCTTGTTGTCTCGCCAAACGTACGAGGCTAGCGCGGTGATTCCATTATTGCCGCGGGCATTCAAATCAAGCCCCGGCTGGGCCAACAGCAGATCTGCGACGTCGTCATACCTCGTGGCAATCGCCGCAAACAACGCGGTGGCGCCACTCTTGTCCTTGACGTTTACATCCGGGTGACGCTGCAGGAGCATTTCCACGACTGCGAAGCTTCCCTGCGCCGCAGCGGTAATCAAAGGAGTACGACCATCGGTGGGATTCTTGACGTTCACATCCAATCCTGAATCAAGAAAAGCGTTAATGGAGGGCAGATCACGGGCAGCAACTGCAGCGAACAGACCTCGCTGTCCCGACTCGTACCCGCGCAGCTGCAGCAGTTGTTGAGTCGCTTTAGGTACGCTACGGTAACTCGTAATCCAGGTAACTCCACCTACCAACATAGCAACTATCAAAACCTTGGCAACCAGTGACCAGTTCATTTCCTCACCTCATTTCTTACAGGGAGCAACGACTGCTCGATTGATTCTTACCGGCTTGTTCGGCTTTTCCCCATCAGCCGGCGCGTGATTGATTTCGTCAGCGACTTCCATCCCCTTGGTCACCGAGCCAAACGCAGAAAACTTGCTATCCAGATGTTGACCTGGTCCAACCAGGATAAAAAAGTGGGTGGTAGCGCTGTTTGGCTCTTCTGTACGGGCCATCGAAACGATGCCTCTTACGTGTTTCACAATTCCCGGTTCATCAGGCAATTTGTGAGTCATGCGCTTCGCCAGGGCCGCGTTCCAATGCTCGCTAGTGGCAAGATTACCGCCTTGAATAACAAAATCCTTGACGGTGCGACTGAAGGTCGTAGTATCCAGAGCCCCCGTCGCTGAGAGATTCAGAAAATTCCTCACGCTCTCCGGGGCTACCTCAGGCATCATCGCAATTTCAATCGGGCCCAACTCAGTCTCTAGCGTTACACACTGGCTGGCCATCTTTTCTACGCTAGCGCCATCGAACGGTTCGGGAGCGGCGACTGCAACTTCGGCCGGTCTGGAGTTGGCCTTGCGGGAAGATTCCGCCGGGTTCGGTGGCGTTCCCTGGGCCGCGACTCCCACAACCAGCACGAAAAGATAGACCAATGCCAGCAGTGCTGGCTGGGAGCGCAGGAGGCCTGACCGCTGCCCCGACCAGGAATTGAAGTAAAGCAGGCGAGTCGCCTGCGCTCTCATTTCCATCACAAGCCCTTTTCCGCCATTTCGATAGCCCGAAACATTGCCCGCGCTTTGTTCACTGTTTCAGCATATTCGTGTTCTGGTACTGAATCGGCTACGACGCCCGCACCAGCCTGCACCGTTGCCTCGCCATTGCAAAGCCGAATTGTTCTAATCGCAATACAAGAGTCTAAATTGTCAGCGTAGTCCATGTACAAGACCGATCCGGCGTAGATCCCGCGTCGCTCACCCTCGAGCTCGCGAATGATCTCCATGGCCCGAATTTTTGGCGCTCCCGTTACCGTCCCAGCCGGAAAACAGGAAGCAAGCGCGTCGAAACGATCGAGCCCATCACGTAGTCGAGCCCGCAAACTACTTTCCAAGTGCTGCACATGAGAATAGCGCTCGATCGTCATCAATTCCTCGACCTTCACCGAGCCGTAGTCCGCCACTCGACCGAGATCGTTACGACCGAGGTCAACCAACATCATGTGCTCGGCAACTTCCTTTTCATCAGTCTTCAGATCTTCACCAAGGATCCAATCTTCCGTCTCAGTGGCCCCGCGCTTACGTGTTCCGGCAATGGGGCGGTAATCGAGGCGCTGTCCGTGACAACGCACCAGCATCTCGGGCGAGGCGCCAATAATCGATTCTTCCCCTAACCGCAGAAAGAACATGTAGGGCGACGGATTGATGGCCCGGAGCGCTCGATAGATCGCGAGGGGCTCACCCTTGTATTTTGCGGAGAAGCGTTGCGAAAGCACTGCCTGGTAACAGTCGCCGGCGGCAATGTAATCCTTGATGCGGCGTACACCTTCTTCAAAGTCTCGCCTGGTCCAGTTAGAGTGCAGTGGCTTAGCCCGGCTTTTTTCGCGCCGGGGTTGCGTTCGGGTCACTAATGCTTCGGCGTTGAAGAGGGCAGTTTCCATCACCCGCGTTCGTTCTATGGCGGCGTCATATAGTTCGCGTAACCGGTCGTGGCTGCCTCCGGCCTCTTCCGTAAGGACGATGGCCACAATCTCCATTCGTTGCTTGACGCGATCGAAAG
>DATFRK010000658.1:0-9144 GCA_035263325.1 Pyrinomonadaceae bacterium
AGAGAAGACGGGGCAACGCTTGTGTGCGGTGGTTCGCGAGCAACCGGAGACGGCTTGGACAAAGGCTACTTCGTGCGACCAACGGTGTTTGACCGCGTGACGCCAGATATGCGCATCGCCCGTGAGGAAATCTTTGGACCAGTATTGTCTGTCCTCCGCGTCAAGGATTTCAACGAGGCAATGCAAGTGGCTAACGATTGTGAATATGGTTTATCGTCGTCAATCTTCAGCAATGACGCTGCTCGCATCTTTCGCTTTGTCGATGAGATTGAAACTGGCATGACCCACATCAACTCACCCACGACTGGCGGCGAAGCGCATATCCCCTTCGGTGGCACTAAAGGCACCGGCATCGGAGATCGTGAGCAAGGCTCTACTGCGCTCGATTTCTACACCGAGTTGAAAGTTGTATACGTTGATTACACGGGTCGTAAGCGCGAAGGAAATCTCTACTGAAGAGGAGATAAAGCGTGAGAGCCGTCATTAGTCGCCTGCTTACCGCGTCACAAGTCTTCACTGCAGTTTCGTTGTTGCTCCTTATTTGTGGAAGGGTTCAGGCGCAAACAAACACGAGCGTCTACACCCCACTCGACCCAAAGCAGTGTCGCACGCTCCAATCTGACAGTTCCGAAGGCGGCAGTTATCTGGGCCGTTGCCCGGGAACGAGTGGCTATACGCTACTGGTAGCCGAAGGGGATCTACGTCAGAACATTACTGTGGTAACACCGCAAGGGAAAAAGCATTCGCTCGAGCTATGGCAGGTCGTGAGTGGTGGCTTTTCCAGTCTTGGAGGAAAGGCCGAATGGCGCATGTCCCGGCAAAAAGGAAAGTTGGTGCCGGTGGCGTTGATTGTGCGTTACAACGCGAGTGAGGACCCGGAAAATTCCAACAAGACAACTTCTTACCTGGCAGTGGCGAAGATTACTACCGCGGAGATATGTGTGACAGACAAAATTTCTCCGGGAGCATCTGCCAATGACGATGCGCGTCGCGCGGCAGACGTAGCCACCACTAAGGCGTGTTTGAAAACTCAAGATTAAAATCTTGTCGATTCATTGCCGCTTATTTTGGCAAATCTTAATTTGAGGTGGGAAAAATGAGTACTGTCGAAGCAAAGACCATGCAATCCGAAAGTGTGCGCAAACATAAGGAGTTCCTCTTCCCTGCTGTCGCTACGTACTACCAGGAACCATTAGCTTTGGTCCGCGGTGAAGGCTTTCACGTTTGGGACGACCAGGACAACAAGTATCTCGACTGCTTCGGTGGCGTACTCACCGTAAGCGTGGGCCATGCCAACCCGAAAATTAACCGGGCCATCATCGAACAGCTTAATAGCATCACCCACACCTCAACGCTCTACGCCAACAAACCTCAATCTGACCTGGCAGAGAAGCTGCACCAGATCACACCCGGCAAACTGAAGAAGTCGTTCTTTACGAACAGTGGTACCGAGGCGGACGACACCGCGGTACACGCTGCCAAGACAGCGACCGGTCGCCATGAGATTGTCGTATTGCGACACAGTTATAGCGGCCGTTCGGCAAGTTCACTGTCAGCCATGGGCCACGCACCGTGGCGACCACTACCGGCCCAAGTTGCCGGATTTGTTCATGCGCACGCGCCCTACTGTTACCGTTGTCCTTTCAAACTTACCTATCCGGAGTGTGGGATAGCCTGCGCGGACGATATTGAAGAGTTGATCATGACCACGACAACGGGTGAGATTGCGGCGTTCATGGCGGAACCGATCCTCGGCGTCGGCGGCTTCGTGGTCCCACCACCTGGCTACTTTGAGCGGGTTGCTGAAATTACCCGCAAGCACGGTGGTCTGTTCATTGCCGATGAAGTGCAAACGGCCTGGGGTCGCACCGGCGACAAATGGTTTGGCATCGAGCACTGGAATGTCGAGCCCGACATCATTACCTCCGCGAAAGGTTTGGCCAACGGACTGCCGATTGGCGTGACGATCACGACGCCGGAGGTCGCGGACAAGTATCCGGGCATGACCTTTTCAACCTTTGGTGGCAACGCGGTGACCACGAGTGCGGCGCTGGCGGTGCTTAAGTTAATTGAAGATGAGGATCTGAAGCAGAATGCGGCCACAGTTGGTGGTTACCTGCGCGAGAAATTGGAAGGTCTAAAGGATAAGTATTCGGTCATCGGCGACGTGCGCGGGATGGGTCTGATGCAAGGCATCGAACTCGTGAAAGATCGCGAAACGAAAGAACCGGCGCCGCAAGCGGTGGGCATCGTGTTTGAAGAGACCAAAAAACGACGAGTCTTGATCGGCAAGGGTGGTCTCTACGGCAACGTAATTCGCACCGGCTTGATGCTCAACTCCACCAAGGATCACGTCGATGAATTGATTGCAGCCCTGGATACTGGATTTGCGGCGGTGTGAAAAGCTATCCACAGATTACACAGATTATGAAGACACTAATAAAGAATGGACGGATTGTTACCGCGGTTGATGACTACCACGGCGATATTCTGATTGAAGATGAACGCGTGTCGGTGATCGGTACAAAGCTGGAGATGGAGGCTGACACCGTCATTGAGGCACAGGGAAAGCTCGTAATTCCTGGCGGCATCGATCCGCACACGCACATGGAGCTTCCCTTCGGCGGCACCGAGTCGTCCGACGATTTCCGCACCGGCACCATAGCCGCAGCTCACGGCGGCACCACCAGCATCATCGACTTCGCCGTGCAGTACAAAGGTCAGTCGCTCATCGAAGGGATTGATAACTGGCACAAAAAGGCAGAAGGCAAGACCGCGATCGATTACGGGTTCCACCTGATCACCACCGAACTCGAAGACAAGCAGATCGAAGAACTCTACACCGCTATGGACGAGGGCGTGACCAGCTTCAAAATGTTCATGGCCTATCCCGGTGTTTTCCTGGTCGACGACGCAACCATCTTTCGCGCGATGTCAGCGGCTGGTTCCCGCGGTGGTCTAATCTGTATGCACGCGGAAAATGGCATCGTCATCAATGAGATCATCAAGCGGGCTCTCGAAAAGGGTCACACTGCACCGAAGTATCACGCGCTGACACGACCGACTGTCGCTGAAGCAGAAGGAGTTCATCGGGCCATCGCCATTGCCGAGATGGCCGAGTCGCCGGTTTACATCGTGCATCTTTCCTGTGCCGACGCACTCAACCAGGTGCGCCAGGCGCGTGACCGCGGCATACCAGCGTTCGCTGAAACCTGCCCCCAGTACCTGTTTCTATCGCTCGATAACTACGATGAGCCAGGCTTCAATGGCGCGAAGTATGTGATGACGCCGCCATTGCGGGACAAGTCGAACCAGGTAGAACTGTGGAAAGGTCTGAAGATGGACGACCTGCAAGTAATCTCTACCGACCATTGCCCGTTCTGCATGAAAGAACAGAAAGAACTTGGAGTGGGAGATTTCACCAAGATTCCGAATGGCGCCCCGGGAGTGGAGAATCGCGTACCGCTGATCTACAACGGTGGTGTGGTGGAGAACCGCATCAGTCTGAATCGCTTCGTCGAGTTAACCTCAACCGCCGCCGCCAAGATGTTTGGTCTATTTCCCAAGAAGGGCACGATCGCCGTGGGATCGGACGCCGATATCGTCATCTTCGACGGCGAAAAGGAACAAACGTTGAGCTTACAGACCAGTCACATGAATTGTGACTACAACGCCTATGAAGGCAAGAAGATCAAAGGCGTGGTGGAAACGGTCCTCTCCCGCGGCAAAGTGGTGGTGGACAATGGCGACTTCAAGGGCAAAGCCGGCCAGGGACAGTTCTTGAAGCGAGGCACCTGCGTGGCCATCTGAGGTTTTTCGTCTTTTGAACTTGGTGCTTGGTACTTTGTTCTTTGTTTTCGAATCGTGGATTCTGAGTGACTGACGAGAACAGCGCCAGCCACCAGACAAAAACAAAGAACAAAGCACCAAGTACTAAGCCCAAAGTACCAGAAACCGCTTGCAAAAACTCTTGTCCCGTTAGGTCGCGTTGCCTTACTATTCGCCCTGCCTGAACGCCTTTCCATACTTCCCAGACGGAGACCAAATTCGACATGTTTGCTTCCCTTATTCTGCTCATAGCTCTGTTCTTCCAGGGCGGAGGACAGCGCCAGTTTCCCGGACAACAACAACCAGGCGCTACTCCCCAGGCCTCGCCGCAAACCGGTCAAACAGGCGGTGGTCAACAAGGCAGGCCGCAACCGCAGGCAACTCCAACTCCTGAAGAACCCCCCGTCGTAACCAAACATTCAATCAACGTCGGCGGCAACACCATTAACTACACCGCTACCGCCGGCATGATGCCGATCAAAAACCGGGAAGGCGAAGTCGAGGCCCGCATGTTCTTTGTGAGTTATGTGGTCGACCGACCCGAAGGAGGACCAGCCCGACCTTTAACCTTCTCCTTCAACGGTGGGCCAGGTTCAGCCTCCGTCTGGCTCCACATGGGGGCGATTGGACCAAAGCGCGTGAAGATGAACGCCGACGGTACCATGCCCGCGCCGCCGTACCAGTTGGTAGACAATCAGGCGACGTGGTTAACACAATCAGATCTTTGTTTCATCGATCCCGTGGGCACGGGCTACAGTCGCGCGGCCAGACCAGAGTTGGGTCAACGCTTCTTCGGACTCCAGGGCGACATCGAGTCAGTAGGCGAGTTCATACGCATGTACCTGACGCGCTATGAACGCTGGACTTCGCCGCTGTTCCTGGCCGGTGAGAGTTACGGCACTACCCGCGCCTCCGCACTTTCCGGCTACTTGATCGACCGCGGTATCGCGTTCAATGGCATTGTGCTGATCTCGACCATCATGAATTTCGAGACTACGGCCTTCGCCTCAGGCAACGACCTTCCCTATGCCCTGTTCTTACCTTCCTACTCAGCGACGGCCTGGTATCACAAAAAACTTCCCTCTGATTTGCAGTCGAAACCGGTGAGTCGTGTGGTTGCGGAAGCTCAGACGTGGGCGTCAGGTGAATACACCATGGCGCTCGAGAAGGGCGACCGGTTATCGGGCCAGGAACGACAGGAGACAATTGCCAAGCTCTCTCGCTTTACCGGGCTCGACCCAAAGTTCCTGGACTATGCCAACCTGCGCGTCAATCTGAACATGTTTCGGAAAGAATTGCTGCGTTCGGAACGACGATCGATTGGTCGTCTCGACAGTCGTTTCAAGGGCTACGACTCAAACCTCGCCAGCGACAGCACTGAATACGATCCCAGCGAGGCCGCCATCCGTCCACCCTACACTTCAACTTTCAACAACTACGTTCGCTCGGAACTCAACTACAAGACCGACCTGGAGTACTACATTCTTGGCGGTGGCATTGGTCCCTGGAACTGGGGCACCAACAACAACTACGTCGATACCAGCACCGCGCTACGGAACGCCCTGGCAAAAAATCCTTACCTGAAAGTGTTTGTGGCAATGGGTTACTACGACATGGCGACGCCCTACTACGCCGTCGAGTACACACTGCATCACATCAGCATCGACCCAACACTTTTGAAGAATGTCGATACCGGCTACTACGAAGCCGGTCACATGATGTATATCGATGAGAAGTCGCTCGGAAAGTTGCGGTCGGATGTGGAGAAGTTTGTGCAGGATTCAATGAGGAGGTAACACGCTCGGAACTGAATGTCTGAAGGAGGCAAAACTATGAGTATGATCATTCGTCGAGTGGCCGCGATCGCAGCGCTGGTCGTAAGTTCTAGCTTGTTATCATACGCTGACGACAAGCCTGACCTTAGAGCTATCACCATAACCGGTGAAGCGGAGGTAAAGGTGGTTCCCGACGAGGTTGTGTTCGACATCACCGTGCAGACCATCAATCGCGATTTGCGAGTGGCAAAATCACAGACCGATGACCGTTTGCGGAAAGTGATGGAACTCACGCGGAGGTATAAGATCCTGCCGGCCGACGTGCAAACCGACTACATCAAGCTGGAGCCACGTTATCGTGGTAACGATGAAAGCCGGATGTTCATCGGCTATGCCGTGCGGAAAGATCTCGTTTTCACTCTGCGCGACATCACTCAAGCTGAGAGCCTCTTGTCGGAACTGATGGAAGCGGGCATTTCTCGCATCAACGGCGTCAAGTTCCAAACCTCGCAAATGCGCAAGTACAGGGACCAGGCACGCGCTCTCGCCATCAAAGCGGCGCAGGAAAAAGCCGTTGCTTTAAGCGCCGAGATCGGACAGAAGATTGGCAAAGCATATTCGATTGAAGAAGAGGTACCTTCACGAACGAACCCATACGCGAATTACTCTACCAACAACGGTACGATCGCCAGTGACGACGCAGCTGAGTCAGAGGGAACACTGGCGCTGGGACAGATCAAAGTATCGGCTCGCGTCACGGTAAAGTTTGAACTCAACTAGCGTCCAGCCTTCCTGGTCCAACGGAGAGAAAATTTGGCAATAGCGGAAACTATTCAACATACCGACGGCCGGGTAGAACTTCGGCCTGAAGCTTTGGACGAGATCAGTCGTAGTCCGTTCTTCAACCACGATCTCGCGCCGGTTCCAGTGGCCCGTCGTAATTGGACCACTTACAACTACGCCGCACTTTGGGTCAGCATGGCCCACTGCATCCCGACTTACATGCTTTCGTCAGGATTGATTAGCGCGGGCATGAACTGGTGGCAAGCCCTGATCACCATTCTCCTCGGCAACGTGATCGTATTGATCCCGATCTTGCTCAACTCCCATCCTGGGACGAAGTACGGAATTCCCTTTCCTGTTTTTGCCCGGGCGGCGTATGGCACGCTGGGCTCGAATGTACCGGCACTGATGAGGGCACTCGTAGCCTGCGGCTGGTTTGGGATACAAGCATGGATCGGTGGTGAGGCACTCAATACTTTGTTCAAGGCGATTATTCCTGGTTGGCAAACCTTGCTTGGTGGTCCTATCGGCGGCCATACACCAACCGAGTGGTTGTCGTTCCTGCTCTTCTGGGGTTTGAACATCTACATCGTCTACCGAGGCATGGATCTCTTGCGGAAGGTTGAGAATTGGGCCGCGCCTTTTGTGCTGATCATGACAGCGTTGTTGTTGGCCTGGGCTATTTGGAAAGCAAATGGTCTCGGTTACTTGCTCAGGCAACAGGGTAAATTCCATACCTTCGCCGAGTTCTGGCCCATCTTTGTTCCTTCGCTTACCGGGATGATCGGGTTCTGGGCCACTCTCTCACTTAACATGCCCGACTTTACGCGCTTCGGAAAGAGTCAACGCGATCAGGCTGTCGGTCAGGTGGTGGCGTTGCCGACTACGATGACAGTCTTTGCGGCCATGGGTGTGATGATCACTTCGGCGGCAGTCGTGATCTATCCCCACATGAAAGCGGAAGAACTCTGGGATCCGATGAAACTCGTGGGACAGTTTCAAAGTGTGATTGTGATTGCGATCTCGATGTTCACGGTTGTGGTAGCGACCCTGGCGGTGAATATCGCGGCGAACGTCGTCTCGCCGGCAAATGACTTTGCCAACGCCTTTCCGAGGTGGATCTCGTTCCGCACGGGTGGCCTGATCACCGGGATCGTGGGCATTCTCATGCAGCCCTGGCGCCTGCTCGCCGATCCTTCCGGCTACATCTTCGCCTGGCTGGTCGGCTACTCCGGTGGCCTGGGCTCAATCGCGGGAGTTTTGATCGCCGACTACTGGATCGTTCGCCAGAAGCAGTTGGTGTTAGGCGATCTGTATCGCAGGGAAGGCACCTATACTTACGACGGAGGTTGGAACTGGCGGGCGGTGGTGGCCACCCTGATCGGCTGCGCTCTCGCCTGGATCGGATTGGTGGTCCCGGCGCTGAGACCGCTTTACGACTTTGCCTGGTTCGTAGGCTTTGGCGCCGCGGCCATAGCGCATCTGGCGTTGATGCGACTAGCGCCTCCTCCAGTCTTGTCAGTCGCGAGTTGAGTCTCTCGTTATTGGAACGCAGGCCTACCCCTAGATAACAACCGCCTGTCGGTGCTATAAGATCACTTAGTCTACGCGAGACTCCAGTTACTTTTGCCTTCGCTTGCGAACTACTCGAGAACTCGGCCACCAACAGATCAACCAGACGAGGTCAACATAATGCCACGCACAGTCAAATGCGGACTTATCCAGTGTTCCAACGCCGCTGCTACCGATATGCCCATCGATGAAATCAAACGATTAAACATCGAAAAGCACATGGGCTTTATCCAACAGGCGGCGCAACAGGAAGTCCAGGTTCTCTGCATGCAGGAAGTCTTTACCACCCCATACTTTTGTGCTGAGCAGAAGACTCGCTGGTACGAAGCTGTCGAACAAATTCCCGATGGTCCGACCGTGCGCCTGATGCAGGAGATCGCCAAAGAACACAGCATGGTGATCATCGTTCCCATCTACGAAGAAGAGATCACCGGCATCTACTACAACACTGCCGCTGTCATCGATGCGGATGGCAAGTACCTGGGTAAGTATCGCAAGAACCACATCCCGCACGTTAACCCCGGCTTCTGGGAAAAGTTCTATTTCCGTCCCGGCAATCTCGGGTATCCAACATTCAAGACCGCCTATGCGCAGATCGGGGTTTACATTTGCTACGATCGCCACTTTCCAGAAGGCGCGCGTATTCTGGGGTTGAATGGAGCCGAGATAGTTTTCAACCCTTCGGCAACGGTGGCTGGCCTGTCGGAATACTTGTGGCGGCTGGAGCAACCCGCTCACGCCGTTGCCAATGGCTATTACATCGGCGCCATCAATCGGGTTGGTCACGAGAAGCCATGGGACATCGGCGAGTTCTATGGTCAAAGTTATTTCTGCGATCCACGTGGTCGCATGATTGCGGAAGCACCGCGTGACCAGGACGCGTTGGTGACAGCGGATCTCGATCTCGACAAGATTCGCGAGGTGAGAAATACGTGGCAGTTCTTCCGCGATCGCCGCCCGGATAGCTATGGGGCTTTGGTTGCGGACTAGTGGAAATTTTTGATTTTTGATTTTTGATTTTTGATTTTTGATTGGCGCGGGTGGATAGTTGACGCTGAATTCTTAGCGCCATAGGTCCTAGAGGTCGTATTGGTCCTATTGCAACCACGCCAATCAAAAATCAAAACTCAAAAATCGAAAATCCTTGAGGAGCAACGATGGATCTTTCAATTACCGTCAATGGTAT